>JAHLFV010000233.1 GCA_018883625.1 Candidatus Treponema excrementipullorum | reverse complement strand
ATACGCAGCTGCACCTTGTCCAAATCTTCCAGGTCTTCATCCGTCAATCTGCCGTTTAATTTTGAGAAATCCGTTTTACTTCCCCAAAATAAATCTGCCCGGGCTTCTGCAAAAATCAATCCGTCTGGCGGAGTGAGCTCTTCAAACTCATTATAGATGTCTTCAACCAGTTCATACTGCTGTGTCTCTTCGTCATACACCCAGAACTGCGCATAATAACGCTTCGGATAGCGGCCATAATCGTCGCGGTCATAAAAGATGATTCTTAATCCCGTTTTACCCTTATACTCGACAAAATCATAGGGGAACACTTTAGGCGTAAACCATTCATCTGCGCGTGCTTCTTCCTTGTTTTTTTCCCAATCTTTTATAAAAGCATCCGAGTAAACAGCACTTGGCCCATTATCCAGCGACTCTGCAAAATTGTGATTCCAGATAAAAATTCCGAAAAACGGCTCATTGAATACGGTCTTCCATTCTCCCTGTATGTATTTTCGTATATAAAGACGCGCTACTGACGAATAGTTGAAAGGATCTATCCCAAAGCTGAGAATCTCTTCATTCCCGTCTGCATCTATATCTGCGATAAAAACAAGACAATTTTTTTGCTTATATGCATCCAGCTGCTGGTAAAAATGCGAGCCTTCATAACTGTTAAAAAACACCGTTTGTCTCATTTCACCGTTTTCTTCTTCCCAAGCTACTTCCAGTTCACTAAAACGTTCCTTCACTCTCCCAAGATAATCAACCTCGGTAAATTGACCCGCTTCCTCCTTTATTATCTCAACATGAGGCATTTCTTCCCGCGGTCTAACTATTCCCCCATAACTGTATATAAAATAGGCCAAATAATACCTGCTGTGCTGGTCATTGAGACGCAATTCCCTTGCATACATCAGCTTATGAGTTCTGGAAAATAATTTTTGAATCTCGCTGAACGGATACGGCTGCCCTATTGCAGAAAACACCAATAACAGCCAAAACAGGGTGCATACACAGTTTCTTTTCATGTTTCCTCCTTTTTCATCGGATGCATCTCCTTTCAGTATTGTATTATACACCCTTTTATTGTTTTGCAAAATAAAATTTTTCGGTAACAAAATTTATGTTTTTCAGAGACAAATTGTATATTTTTCGGTGACAAATATAAGTACTTTCAGCAGAAAAAAAAGCGTAAACAGTGAGTATCCCTTCCGTAAAAGGACTATTTTCACTTTGTAAAAGGTGCATTTACAATCAGTAAACAGACTGTTTACGGATTTCTTGTTTCAGGGAAAACAAGTAAAACATTATTATATATGTAAATCTATTGTATCATAAAAACACGAAAAAAACAAACTTTTTTTTTCGTTTTGCATGAAAAAACCTTTTTAAAGCAATAATTAATATAGGAGGTGCAACGATGAAAGAATGGAAAGACCTTACATTAACTGATGACCAAAATCCAGAAGTATCGACTTATTTTTTCCTTCATTGAATTTCCTTGTAGTATTATATATTATCGTAAACATGAATGAAAAAGAACTTTTTTCAAAAGCAGAAAACATACGGGACGTTTTGCGGTATGTACGAAAATTTAAAAATACAACTGTTGTGATTTATATTGATGACAGAATAATTCATTCTTCTCTGTTTATCAGTCACATAAAAGATATATGTAGTATCCATGAAACTGGTATACAAGTTATAATTATTCCCGGTGCCCGTCAACGAATCGATCAAGTGTTAGAACAAGCTTCCATTCCATGGACAATGAAAGATGATATACGTCTTACAGATGCCCATGCTTTACCTTTGATAAAAATGGCAGCTTTTGATGTTTCAAATATCATCATGACCCGACTGGCAGGAGAAGGAAAAACTGCTGTTATAGGAAATTGGGTTCGAGCCAGAAGTATGGGAATTAAAGACGGTATAGATTATTCATCTTCGGGAGAAATAGATAAAATAAATATTGATGCTGTTAACACTATTTTAAAGGACAGATTTATTCCTATTTTTCCCTGTATTGGATGGAGTTCTGTAGGAAAACCATATAATATTTCATCCATAAAATTGGCAGCGGAAGTTGCAAAACGGCTTCAAGCCGATAAACTTTTCTTTCTTATTCCTCAAGCAGAGATATCTACCCAATATTTTGAAATACCTTCATCCATACAGATTTCTCCTCAAGGAAAAATCCCTGCCATGAATATGGAAGAAACAAATATGTTTTTGCAATGTAATGAAGATAAAAACAAAGAAAACCCTGAATTAAAAAAATTACGTAATTTGGTACAGCTCGCTCAGGAAACCTGTATGTGCGGAGTTTCCCGTGTTCATATTTTGGACGGATTATTAGATGGGACTCTGTTGTGCGAAATATTTTCTGACTTTGGTTCCGGTACCATGATATACAAAAGTAATTATGGTGGTATTCGTTCCATGACGGCAGAAGATATTCCTTCCATAATGAATTTAATTCGTCCTTTTGTAGAAAAAGGTATTCTTCTTCCCCGTACAGAACAGGATTTAATTACCACCTACACGGATTATATTGTCTATGAATTAGACGAAGGCATTAAAGCCTGTGCAGCTCTTCATCTTTATGATGATACACAGGCAGAAATAGCTGCCGTAGCCGTTGATAGTTCCTATTCAAATATGGGTGTAGGACCAAAGTTAGTAGATTATTTATTGGATACAGCCCGGAAAAAAATGTGTTCCAGTGTGTTTATTCTCACCACTCAAACATCAGATTGGTTTGAAAGTTTAGGATTTGAACCTGATTCTATAGAAACTCTTCCGGAAAAACGGAAAAAAAAGTGGTCTCCAGAGCGGGGTTCAAAACTGTACAGAAAAAATCTTCAATAAAATTTTCAAAATGTTTCACGTGAAACACGTATCCAGAAACTATAATGCTTAAAACAGTTTTTTTTATTTATGATTTGTCTCGTTTTATAAATAAAATCACTTAAAAATAAGAGCAACATTGTTTCACGTGAAACATCAATAAAATACTCGATACAAGACAAAAGAATGATTATCAATTTTTCACAGAACATTACTGATAATATCGATTATATTTTCATACAGCTCCGAAAAAACTGTATATATCACATATAAAAAAGTCTTACTTATTTCGATAGGTGTGTATATAAAAAAGGCTGTCCTTTAGGACAGCCTCGCCTGACGGCATAGTATGTATATCCCCTCAAAACATACTACACACTTTATTATTCTCCATCCTCAAGAGCAACTCTGTCTAAACCGATTACCATATCCGGTGGATCTATGTTCAAAACTTTTACACCGGAAGCACCTCTTCCCTGTTTTGATACAGAGGTGGCAGAAACTCTTAGAGATTTACCCTGACTGGTAATACAAACAATTTCATCAGAGTCTGCTACATTGATTGCACCTATAATTTCTCCCGTTTTTTCAGATACTCCGTAAATTCTTTGACCACCGGTACCCCGTCCATGGGCAGAAAATTCATCAAAGTCTACCCGTTTACCGAAGCCTTTTTCTGTCAACAGCATCATACATTCACTATCCATAACCCGCAACGCTGTCGTCATTTCATCTTCTTGGGATAGTTTTAATCCGCTGACACCCCGAGCAGCTCTTCCCAAAGGACGGACAGAAGATTCTGCCATTCGTAATGCTTGACCCTTTCTGGAAATAAGTATCAATTCATCGTTACCGGTTGTAAGAAGAGCCGTAACCAGTTTATCTCCTTCATCCAACTTGATGGCAATAATCCCCCGTGTTTTGGCATTGACAAACTGACTTGTCTGAACTTTTTTTACAATACCGGCAGCAGTTGCCATAAACAAATATTGGTCATCGCTGAATTCTTTCAAAGAAACTACTGTTGTTATTTCTTCGTTGGGAGAAACAGTAAAAAGACCCTTTATATGAGCCCCTCGGGAGTTTCTTCCCGATTCGGGGATTTCGTGGACTTTTAACCAATACCCTTTTCCTTCATTTGTTATAAACATAACATAATCGTGGGTAGAAGCAATAAATATTTGGTTAATAAAGTCATCTTCTACAAGCTTGGCACTGTTGCTTCCCTTTCCGCCTTTTCCCTGGGTTTTGTAAGCAGTTAAGGGAATACGCTTGATATATCCCAAGTTGGAAATGAGCACAACCATTTCTTCTTCTTTGATTAAGTCCTCGATATTGATTTGCTCAATTTCGTCGGCAACGATATCTGTTCTCCGTTCATCGCCGTATTTCTCTGCCATTTCATTTGTTTCGTCTTTAATCAAAGAAAGGATTTTTTCCGGATGTTCCAACAAATCCTTTAAGTGAAGGATAAGGGCCTCCAATTCTTCCAATTCGGTTCTCAAATCCTGAATTTCCAAACTGGTAAGTCTCTTTAACTGCATATCTACAATAGCCTGAGCCTGAATATCGTCAAAACCGAACCGTTCCATCAAGCCGTTCTTTGCAGTTTGAGTATCTCTAGAACCTCTAATAATTCTAATTACTTCATCTATATTGTCTATAGCAACTATCAACGCTCTGACTATGTGAGCCCGTTCTTCTGCTTTCTTTAAGTCAAAACGGGTACGTCTTGTTACAACATCCTGACGGTGGAGTACGAAATACTTTATTAAACTTTTTAAATCCAGTATTTCCGGACGACCGTTGACCAAAGCCAAGTTTATGATTCCAAAAGAAGACTGTAAAGCTGTTTTTGAAAAAAGTTGATTCAGAACAACCTTTGCAATAGCTCCCCGTTTTAAGTCTATAACAATACGAACATCGTCTCCGGCAGACCCGTCATTAACGTGGTCTATACCCTCTATAATCTTGTCCCGAGCCAGTTCTCCGATTCGTTTACATAAATCATCTGTCCGTACTTGAAAGGGAATCTCCGTAAAAACAATGGATTCTTTGCCCTTTTTGTCTACTTCGATGGTAAAACGTCCACGGATAAGAATTTTTCCCCGACCTGTTTTATAAGCCTGCTTTATTCCTTTTTTACCGAAAATAATTCCTCCGGTGGGAAAATCAGGACCTTTCACATAGTTACACAGTTCATCAACAGAAATATCGGGATTATCTATGTATGCACCTACGGCGTTACAAACTTCCTTTAAATTATGGGGAGGCATGTTTGTTGCCATACCTACCGCAATACCACTGGAACCGTTAGTTAAAAGAAAAGGAAATTTTCCGGGAAGAACGGTGGGTTCTACTCGGGTATCGTCAAAGTTGGGTATAAAATCTACCGTGTCTTTTTTTATGTCCGCTACCATCTCTTCTGCAATGGTAGACATTTTTGATTCTGTATAACGGTAAGCAGCTGCAGGACTTCCGTCTATTCCTCCAAAATTTCCCTGTTTGTGAATGGGCATATATCTCATGGAAAAATGCTGTCCCAATCGAACAAGAGCATCATATACGGAAGCATCTCCATGGGGATGGTAACGTCCCAACACATCACCTACTACCGTGGCACATTTTCGTGTTTTACCGGAAAAATGAAGTCCCTCTTCATTCATAGCGTACAAAATACGTCGGTGTACGGGTTTTAATCCATCCCGAACATCCGGCAAAGCACGGCTTACAATTACCGACATTGAATAGTCAATGTAGGCCTTTTTCATTTCAGATTCAATTGAAACAGGTATTAGTGTTCCACCTTCCGGGGTTTGTATTTCTTCCATTACCTTACCTCACCTACTCTCTGATTACACATCCAAAGTTGCGTAAACAGCATTTTCTTCTATAAACTTGCGGCGGGGTTCAACTTCTTCCCCCATAAGTGTGCTGAATATATGATCTGCTTCCACTGCGTCCGTTAACTGAACTCTTTTCATTTTTCTGTTAGCAGGATCCATAGTCGTTTCTTTTAATTCCTGCCACTCCATTTCACCAAGACCTTTGTACCGCTGTACATCAGCTTTTCCGGAAATAGTTTGCAGTACCTGATCCCGTTCTTCATCGGAAAAAACAAAATATTCCTTTTTACCGAATTTGATTTTGTATAAAGGAGGCATGGCAATGTATACATATCCTTTTTCTATGAGCTGAGGCATGTATCTGAAGAAAAATGTCAATAACAAGGTAGAAATATGGGAACCGTCAACATCGGCATCTGCCATAATGATGATTTTATGGTATCTCAACTTTTCTATATTGAAATCTTTTCCTATCCCTGTTCCCAAAGAAGCTATAACAGGTTGCAGTTTATCGTTATTTATAACTTTGTCTATGCGGGTCCTTTCAACATTTAACATTTTACCCCACAAAGGAAGTATTGCTTGAATTTTGGGATTTCGTCCTTGTTTTGCAGAACCCCCTGCAGAATCACCCTCTACTATATATACTTCGCACTCTTCAGGATTCTTTGAAGAACAATCTGCCAATTTACCCGGCAAACCAAAGCTGTCCATACCGCTTTTTCGACGAGTCGCCTCTTTTGCCTTTCGGGCTGCAATACGGGCAGAAGCTTCCGCTACCGCTTTTTCCAAAATAAGTTCTATAATGCTGGGATTTTGCTCAAAAAACAAAGTAAGTTGCTCATTAACAAGAGAACTGACAATACCTCTTACTTCTGTATTACCCAATTTTGTCTTTGTCTGACCTTCAAACTGAGGTTCAGGAACTTTAACTGATACAACACTGGTTAACCCTGCCCTTACGTCATCTCCCGTAAGTTTTTCTTCCTTGTCCATTTTTCTCAGAAGTTTGGCATTGTTTTTCAGAAATTCATTCATCACAGTAGTCAGAGCTGATTTAAATCCTTCTAAGTGAGTACCGCCTTCTTTTGTATTAATGTCATTTACAAAGGACAGTATATTTTCGTTGTAACCGTCGTTGTATTGGAGAGAAACTTCTACCTGCACATCATCTTTTTCTCCGGAAATATAAATGGGCTCTTCCGGAATAATTTTCTTTCCCTCGTTTAAGTAGGAAACAAAATGACGGATACCGCCTTTAAACTGAAAGACAACTTCTTTTGGATTTGTCAGTCGTTCATCTCTGAAAATAATTTTTATTCCGCTGTTCAAAAAAGCCAATTCTCGCAGACGGACAGACAAAACATCAAAATTATAAGTTGTTGTTTCTGTAAAAATGGAACTGTCAGCCTTCCAGCGAATAGTGGTTCCTCTTCTTTCTGTAGAACCTATTTCTTTTACGGGAGATTCTGCCTCTCCTGTATTAAATTTCATAAAGTAAGTCTGACCGTCTTTTTCTACATAAGCTTCAAGCCATGTAGAAAGAGCATTTACACAAGAAACACCTACACCGTGAAGACCACCGGAAACTTTATAAGACCCTTTATCAAATTTTCCGCCTGCATGTAAGCGGGTTAAAACAAGTTCCAGAGCACTTATACCTTCTCCCGGATGAATATCTACAGGTATACCTCGTCCGTTATCTTCTACACGAACTACGTCGTTTTTTTCCAATACAACAAGAATAGTATCGCAAAATCCGGCCATTGCCTCATCAATACAGTTATCTACAACTTCGTAAACAAGATGATGAAGACCGTCCGGTCCCGTAGATCCGATATACATACCCGGTCTTTTGCGGACAGCTTCCAGACCTTTTAAAACAGTGATATTTGAGGCAGAATATGAAGCGTTCATTTTTATTCCTTAAAAAAAGTTATACAATACATCAAAGAATAATTTTAATAATATATGGGAAATTTTTTCTATCAATTAATTATACTTATATTGATGAAAAAAGTAAAGGTAGGATATAATGCCCGAATATGGCATTAGATTATTCTCCTTTTTGGGAAGAGACTCTCAGACAAATCAGAGAAGAATACAGAGAAAATGACAGGGAAGATGAGTTCACTCTATGGTTCAAAATAGAATACGTTAGTTCTTCCGATAACAAAATTACTGTATCTGTGGCATCTACATATATTCGGGATCAAATGAGTTCCCGAGGATATCTTGCAAAAATTCAGCAAAAATTTTACGAAATATCCGGCACTGATGTAGAATTTGAAGTTATTATTGCCCAAAAACAAAATAAACCTGTATCTTCTATAAGTTTTAAATCTACACAAAATCAAAGTCAAACTACACAAAAACCTTTAACACATACTAATCCGTATAACACCAGAACAAGTTATTCTGCAAAACCTCAACAAACTTATCATAACACCTATGCAGAAGAGGCTGTTCAAGAACAGATATCTTTACAGCAACAAGGTAAAAAACCTCATCCTGAATTATCTGAAAGTTACACTTTTGAAAATTTTATTTCCAGTGATGAAAATGCTTATGTTGTTAATGCTGCTCATGCCGCAGCAAAAAATCCCGGTAGAGCTTACAATCCTCTTTTAATATACGGAGGAGTCGGTTTAGGAAAGACCCATTTGATGAAAGCCATCGGTCACTATATTTATCACAATACAAATTTAAATAATGTGATTTACATAAGTGCGGAAAATTTTACCAACGAATTTACTCAATCTATCCGTAACAGAACAGAAAAAGAGTTCAAAGCAAAATATAGAAATGCAGATGTTTTGCTCATAGACGATATACATTTTTTTGAAGACAAAGACAAAACTCAAGAAGAACTGTTTCACACTTTTAACGCTTTGTATGACAAAAACAAACAAATGGTTTTTACTTGTGACCGTCCTGTTTCTGAATTGCGACAAATAACAGACAGGTTAAAGTCCCGTTTCCAACGGGGTGTAAACGCAGATATACACATGCCCAAATATGAAGTACGTTCTGCCATTATACAACACAAGCTTACCATTGCAAACAGAAAATTACCTACAGAAATTATAGATTTGATTGCAAAAAACATACAGACAAATATTCGTGATTTGGAAGCTTGTTTAAACAGCATGAATTTATACTATGATATTTTAGGAGACGGTTTAACGGTAGAAAAAGGAAAAGAAGTTATATCAAAGATTTTTTCCCAAGATACATCTCAGATTACTGTAGAAAATATACAACGAGTTGTTGCCGATTACTACAATATTTCCTTTTCTGACATAAAAAGTCAAAAAAGAAATAAAAATATAGTGTATCCCCGACACATAGCAGTCTACCTAGCTCATGAACTTACAGAATATTCTACAACGGAATTAGGACATGAATTTGGAGGAAAAG
Organism: Candidatus Treponema excrementipullorum; assembly: GCA_018883625.1. Classification (GTDB taxonomy): domain Bacteria; phylum Spirochaetota; class Spirochaetia; order Treponematales; family Treponemataceae; genus Treponema_F; species Treponema_F excrementipullorum. Next base: position 14,468 of record JAHLFV010000233.1, on the reverse strand, counting down.
ATCATACAACAATCATGCATTCCTGTCAAAAAATCGAAGAAATGGTTAAAACAGATGAAAGTTTGGAAAACACACTTTCTATATTAAAGAAAAAGATAAAGGAATACAGAAAAGAATAATTAGACAACCTGTGTATATTATGCTAAAATACTGTGTATATTTTAGTATAATTTTTTGAAAAGTGGATTACGTGGAAAAACATAAGATAAGTTTTTAAAGTTATTATATGTATATTTTTTTATAAAACATGTAAATGTATAACTTATTCAGTTATCCACAATCCTTATTATTACTACTACTAAAATTTATAAATTTATAATAATCAAGGAGAATAACATGAAATTTACATTTGACAGAGATACAATGGTAAAAGAAATTGCTATAGCTCAAGAAATCATTTCAACAAAAAACGCAATGTCTATTCTTTCAAATGTTTTACTTATAGCAGAAAATCAAAGTCTTACAATTAAGGCTACAGATATAAAAGTTAACTTTGAAACTGTTTTTCCCGTAATAGTCGAAGAAGAAGGCTCTACAACTATTTTCTGTGACAAATTTATGAGTATTCTAAATTCTCTTCCTTCCGGGGAAATTGAATTTGTTCAGAATGATACCAAAGTAACAATTAAGCCCATATCAAAGAAAGTCAAATTTGATTTGAAGAGTATGGCCAGTGATAAATTCCCTGAATTTTCTTCCGTGGATACTGTACCCTACTTCGATGTACCTGCTGATGAATTTAAAGAAATGATTACCCAAACTATTTTTGCCATTTCCGACGATGAAACACGATATTTTATGAATGGTGTTTTCTTTGAAAGAAAAGGTGATAACTTAAATATGGTTTCCACTGACGGAAGACGGCTTGCTTTTATTTCAAAAGAAATATGTCAGGGAGTTCCTGAATTCCCCTCTGTTATTGTTCCTCCAAAGATTTTGACTACGGTTTTAAAAAGAGCTCCGTCAGAAGGAATGATTTCTTTAGCAATTCTTGATAAGATGATTTACGTTAAGTTTGGAAATTATCATTTTTCTTCTGTTTTGCTGGATGGACAGTTCCCTAACTATACCAGAGTTATTCCTGAACACCAAAGTTATTATTTTGAATTGGATAAATCTGATTTAACAGATGCGCTAAAACGTGTTGCTCTTCTTGTAGACCAAAAAGCCCGCCGTGTATATTTTGAAATTAATCCCGGCCGTTTGGTTATTACTTCTCAAGAATCAGATATAGGTGTAGCGAAAGAAGAAATTCCCTGTGAATATGACGGAGAAGTTGTTACTATGGCAATGAACTATATGTACATTGATGAACCGTTAAAAGTAATGAATTCCGACAGAGTACGGTTTGAATTTACAGAATCAATGAAAGCTGTTACATTTAAGCCTGTACCTGAAGCAGATTATTTCCACATAATAATGCCTATGCAAATGGAGTAATACATATAGGTGCCTTTTCTATCTCTGTCTTGTACTAATTTTAGAAATCTCAAAAATGAAACAATAGACCTTCTAGCAAAGGAGGTCTATTTTGTGGGAGAAAACGGCCAGGGCAAAAGTAATTTACTGGAAGCTCTTTATTATTCAGCTTATGGTTCTTCATTCAGAACTCGGTTGGATCAAGAAATCATAACTACGGGAAAAGATGCTTTCAGTGTAAGAGCTATGTTTAAGTCTGAAAATAATATGGTTACCACCATTCACACTGAATTTCAAAAAGGCAGAAAAACCATAGTAAAAAACACAAAGAAAGTAACAGACAGAAAAGAGCTGATAAATATAATTCCTTGTGTATTATTTTGTCATGATGACTTGAATTTTGCCATAGGTGAACCTGAAAGACGAAGGTTTTTTATTGATCAGTCTTTGTCTATGTATGATGCCATGTACATAGACGAGATACGCTCTTATAAAAAAATCTTAAAAAATCGAAATATTTGTTTAAAAAATAAAAATTACTCTCTTATCGATACCTACGATTTTCAGCTGACAGAAAAGGGTTTATATATTCAAGAGAAAAGAAAGAAATTAATATTCAAGTTTAACTCTATTTTCACCCGATTGTATGAAGAAATTTCCGGTATAGACAATGTTTCCATTTCTTATGATCCTTCTTGGAAAGAAATTGAAGGTCATACACCCAGTCAACAAGATGTTCTAAATCTAATGCAAGAAAAAAGAACTGTCGACTACGTAATGGAAACTACTATGAGAGGACCTCATAGAGACAAAATACATTTTGTGAAGGACGGAAAACCTTTTATTCCTTCTGCTTCTACAGGACAGCAGCGTCTTATATCTCTTTTGTTGAGAGTTGCTCAGGGAATACATTATACAGAAGTAACGGAAAAAAAGCCTGTTCTTCTTATGGATGACGTTTTACTGGAATTAGACCCACAAAAACGGGAAAAATTTACTTCTATCCTTCCCTCTTACGACCAACTGTTTTGTACATTTTTGCCGGGAGAACCTTATGACAGATATAAAACAGGTAATACAAAGATTTATTTTATAGAAAAAGGCTCATGGAATGAATAACGTATATTCTGCTGCCGACATGACAAAAGATACTATTACCGAGATTTTCGGAAATATAGATAAAGGAAAATTGCAAAGTTCAAATATTTTTTTTTCAAAGTGGCAAGAGGTTCTTTGTTCTATAAAGAGTTATGTTGTGAAAGATTGCGGAAAAAAACTTATAGACCATAGTAGAATTATCGACATAAAAAATAATGTTTTGCTTATTGAGGTAGATCATCCCGGTTGGATACAATTATTTGAAACTCACAAATCATATATTTTAAAGGGACTAAAAATAAAAATTCCCGAATTGGATATAAAAAACATAAATTATAGGTTGAAGAAAAACAAAGATACAAATACTCAAAGAGATATTACCAGAGAAGAAATGGAACACTATCTGAATAAGGGTAAAGAAAATCACTTACATGGAGAACAACCACAATCAGGTGAAAAAGAATATCCTCCAGAATTACAGGTAATTTTTGACAGGTTTAGAAATTTAATCTTGACTAATGATAAATAAATATGATAGTCTTCTAGGACTTATCGTAAACTCAGGGGTAGTATCCCTTATAAATAAAGGAGACGTGTTCAATGAAACGGACATATCAGCCAAGTAAAGTAAAAAGAAATAGAAAATTCGGCTTTCGTGCTCGTATGAAGACAAGAGGCGGTCGTTTGGTTCTTAAAAGAAGAAGAGCTAAGGGACGCTACAAGTTAACAGTTTCTGACGAGAAAAAGCCTTATTAACAATTTCTCAAAGACATGGTCTTAAGACGTGGTCTTGAAGATATGGAAACAAACTTGTTGAAAACAGGTTATTTTACCCGACAAGAAAGGTTAAAAAAATCTTCAGACATACAAAATCTGTTTAAAAATGGATGTAGGGTCAGCACAAAGGGTGCAAAATTGTTTTATTTGCCTAATAACAGTGATGTAAACCGAATAGCTTTTACCCTACCCCGTGGTTACGGAAATGCCGTTGAGAGAAATTATTCGAAACGGCTAAGCCGTGAAGCCTATCGATATTTAAAAGCATTCCTGAACACCGGATATGACATGATTCTTTTGATATATCCGGGAAATGACTCGTTCCCCACTCGGTGTGCACAAATCCGTATTTTGTATCAAAAGGCTGGAATTCTTTCAGCATGAAAAAAATTCTTTCACGAGTTTTGTGTGGACTGATTCGTTTTTACCAAGTATGTATTTCACCTCTTTTTCCTCCAAGTTGCAGGTTTTATCCGACCTGTTCCAATTATGCTTTGGAGGCCATTCAAAAACATGGACCTTTTAAGGGTTTGTATTTGGCTGTCAAAAGAATATTGAGATGTAATCCTTATTGCAAAGGAGGATATGATCCTGTTCCTGAAAAGAAGGACAGCCACAGGAGTTAAAATTATATGGACAAAAATACTGTATGGGCTATACTTCTGTCTACGTTAGTCCTTGTGGTTTTTACCACGTTACAAATGGCTTTTATGCCTCAGCAACCTACCGAAACAGCTGTAAGTGAAACCGGAGAAATCATTCAAAGCGAAAGTACAGAAACTGAAGCTGTAAAAGTTTCTCAATTACCTGTTTTGGAAGTTTCGGAAGAAAATTTGAAGGAAGAATTTGTTACTATTACAACAGAAAGTGTAAAAGTAACATTTACAAATCGTGGTGGTGATATTATAAGCTATGAATTGCTGAATCATGCAGATAAAGACGGTTATATTCAAATGGCTGACAATATTTCCGATTTTAACCGTGCTTTTTCATTGTCTTTTGGAGGAGCAGAAAACGGTATTATCAACGATTTATTTCATGTGAAAAAAATTAATGATTACACGATAGGCTTTTACAAAAACTTTACTTCTCAGAATAAAGATGGTTCAACAAACAGTTTTATTTTAGCAAAACAATATACCTTTGATCCCAAAGATTATATGTTTAAGTTGGACGTAAGTATCGACGGCGACAACACAATGAAAGATATGGATTTTAACGGTCTTTCCTATACTGTAAGAACTTCACCTCAAATCGGTCCGTATTACGATGCAAAAAATGACAGATATGAAAACAGAACATTCATGTCTTATGAGTCCAAGAAAAAAAAGAATTTACTAAGACCTGATGAAACAAAGGTTTATGATAAAGATTACGTGTGGACAGGTGTGGGAGGTAAATATTTTGAAATATTGGTTCTGCCCCAAAATCCCACGGTAATGAATAATGTTGTGTATTCTACAAAGACAGAAGTAAATAACTATTCCAATGCTCAAGTTATGCTAACAAGAGATGCTATAAACGGAAATTCTGTTCAGGATACATATTACTTCTATGTGGGACCTAGAACGGAAAAAGACTTAAAAATATACAACAAGTCGGAAGATAATCCCTGGAATCTTTCCGGTACAAATTTGAATGCAAGTTTAAATTCATCCGGTATTCTTTCTTGGTTAGAAACAATTTTAAAATGGTGTCTTGAGATGATCAACATGGTAGTAAGAAACTGGGGTCTTTCAATCATTGTTTTGACAATTATCATCAAATTGTTGTTCTATCCGTTGACTAAAAAGAGTTCTTTGGGAACTCTTAAAATGAAGCAAATTCAACCAAAAGTTAATGAGATTCAAGCTAAATACAAGGATCAGCCGGAAAAACTTAATGCAGAATTAACAAAGCTTTACAAAGAAGAAAATTACAATCCTTTATCGGGATGTTTACCTTTGTTGATACAGTTTCCTATCCTTATTGCCATGTATAACCTCTTCAACAATTACTTTGAATTCCGAGGTGCCATGTTTATTCCCGGATGGATCCCTGATTTATCTGTAGGAGACAGTATCGTAGCTCTTGATTTTAATATTCCTTTCTTGGGTAACCATATACGTATCTTACCTGTTATATATCTGATTTCACAACTTTTGTTTGGTAAACTTACACAAACAAATACAGCTACAGGTTCCAGTGCTACACAAATGAAAATAATGATGTACGGTATGCCTATTTTCTTCTTCTTCATTTTGTATAACGCTCCTTCAGGATTGATATTGTACTGGACTGTAAGTAATATTTTGCAACTTGTTCAGCAACTGATTATCAATAAAATGGTGGCTGCAAAAGAAGCTGAAATGGAATTAAATAAAGGACCGGAAAAAAAGGTTTTTGTACCTAGGAAAAAATAATTAAGAGAATTTCTTAGTATCTTTTCGGTACAGATTCTCTGTGCGGATTTTTCTGTATCGAAAATGTATTTAGATAAAAATTTTATAAAAACTTTAACAGAATGTACGGAGATTACTATTATGACATACGAATATGAAGGAAAAACAGAAAAAGAAGCCATAGAGATGGCTGCAGCAGAATTGGGTTTGGAAAGAGACCAATTTGATGTAGAAATTGTGGAAACACAAAAAAATTCATTATTCAAAAAAGGATATGTAAAAATAAAGGTACACACAGTAGATACTCCCGAAACCAGCAGTGATTTTGATAATTCAATGCCTCAGGGAGCAAAAAATATTTTTGCAGATCCCCTACCCCAGGACGAATTTGAAAAAGAATTGATAAATTTTACTGCTTCCATGATAAGAAAAATGGGATATGACGTTCGTGTTGAAATCATGTTCAGAGAAGACCACAAACTTGGATTAAGACTTAATTCGGCATATTCATCCATTCTCATTGGAAGAAAAGGTAAAAACTTAGATGCTTTACAGCTTTTGGTAAATGTATTTGCCGGTCGTCTTGGTCGGGAAGATATGAGAATAATTTTGGATACAGAAAATTATCGTATCCGAAGAGAAGAATCTTTGGTACGGCTTGCTTATAATACTGCTGACAAAGTAAGAACAAGTCGTAAATCAATATTGCTGGAACCTATGAATCCTTTTGAACGACGTTTGATTCATACTACATTAAATGAAATCAGTGATGTGGAAACAAAAAGCGAAGGAGAAGGTTTATATAAACAGGTTCGGGTTATATACAAAGGACTGAGATAGTGAATTTAAAATTAAAGACAGTTTTAACTTTTTTTGTTTTCTTTTTGTGGACAGTGATGGGCGTAGCAGCTGACTCAAAGAATATTCCTGAAATATCTCCTGATTATGTAGAAACCCTGTTGGCAGAAGGTCGTGTAACAAGAAATGTTGACGGAAAAAATGATACAACACATTTGGAGTTTCTGCCGAACAGTCCTTTGGCAAAAGATTTCCTGAAAGTCAGTACAACAGAATCAAAGCCTAGTTTTCTGACGGAATCTTTGTATTACATAGAAAAACCTGAGGGAAGTACCGGATCTGACATGAAGTTGATTTCGCAGATTGTCCAGTCAATTTCAACTTTGGAAGGTATAGAATATTATTCAAATTCTGCGGGAAAAACAAAGATTCTGTACTCTGACGTTTACGTAATCGATAATCTTAAAAATAAGAACAAATTGCCCGATGATGAAACTGCAGAGGTAAACAACAGAGAGCTGTATACTTGCTTTGTGGATGCTTCTTTTGGAGAATGTTTTTACAAAGTTAATTATAAACAAAAAGATAATGAATTGTCTATGATTATTACTTTGGTAAAACCGATTAAATTCGGTTTTATCAATGCAATAAAAGCTGATAATTTAGTTATATGTATCGATATTTTAGATAAGGGGGATTATTTATTGATGTATCTGAATGCAAAAGTAAATTATCCTTCTTTGTCTATATTTGATAACAGAGTTCGGAGTTCTTTACAAGCCCGTGTAGATGCTTTATACAATTGGTTTGTATCAAGTTACGAGGATAAAAAAAAGTAAGTAAGAGGAAGACATGAAAAAAATATTTATTATATTTACATGTTTAAGTATGTTGATTTTAGGAGGATGTTCATCAATGGGAAGCTGTATGAAAGCAATTGAAGGAAAAGATGGTGTTTTTGCCATTATGGATACATCAAAAGGTTGTATTGCTTTGGAATTATATTATAAAGATACTCCTTTGACTGTAACAAACTTTGTTGGTTTGGCAGAGGGAACTTTAGATGCTACAAATGGTAAACCTTTTTACAACGGATTAAAATTTCACAGAGTAATTGCAGATTTTATGATTCAGGGCGGAGATCCAAAAGGTAACGGTACAGGTGGTCCCGGATACAAATTTGAAGATGAATTTGTGGATACATTAAGACATGACCGACCGGGAATTTTATCAATGGCAAATGCCGGTTCAAATACAAACGGAAGTCAGTTTTTTATCACCCATGTTGAAACACCATGGCTTGACGGAAAACACACCGTATTCGGTTACGTTGTAGACGGACAGGATGTTGTAGACTCCATTGAGCAGGGTGATGTGATTAATGAAATTAAAATTATCCGTCATGGAGAAGAAGCTCAGGCTTTTACCGCAACACAGGCAGATTTTGATGCCCGAAGAAAAGAAGTAATTAAAGCTAACGAGGAAAAAGAGAAAAAAGCTTTAGAAGCTCAGATTAAGGCTATAGAAACTTTGTGTCCCGATGCAGAAATTTCTCCTGAAGGTATTTATTACACCATTTTGAAAGAAGGAACAGGAGAAAAATGCGGTTCCGGTAAAAATGTTGCAACTCACTACAAGGGATATTTTTTGGATGGAACTGTTTTTGATTCTTCCGAAGGTCGCGGAACATTAGATTTTACCACAAACGCTCGTCAGATGATTCCCGGATTTGATATTATGGTACAAGATATGAAGGTAGGAGAAAAACGGACAGTCGTTCTTCCTCCCGATTATGCTTATGGAAAAAATGGTTATCCGGGAGTAATTCCCCCCAATTCATATTTAGCTTTTGATATTGAGTTGGTAAGTATTAGATAAATCTTTGAGGACTCCATGAAAGCATGTAACAAAGTATATAGTCGGATGATTTTTGGTTTGATGATGTTGTGCTTTTGTGGAGTTTTTTTTGCACAAAATACAGAAAGCGCAACAACTACAAATAACGAAAAAGAAATTTCCCTCAGGTATTCTTTTACAGGTACATATGTTTTAGTGGAACGCTCAAACTGGAGCAAATATATAAACGGAAAATATGTGGGATTAACTAGCAGAGAATCCCGAGGATATTTAAAATCAGGTGAAAAAACTTCTGAAGGTGGTATCCCCTACTCTGGAGATTTTTATGTGCTTGAAAAAACAAGGCGGGAATCTATTGTAAAAGGTTCTCAGATAGATGAGATTGAACCCGTAAAGTTTATTGTACTACCTGACGGAACTTTAGAGTTTGTTGAAGAAAGTTTTTATCCTCAGTTAAGAAATTTTCCTGTTTTTCCGGAAGAAAAAGTCTCTCCCGGTGATAGATGGCAAAGTACTGCTTATAGAGTTGTAGATCCAAAAAATACGAAAGAATACACTGTATTCGAAATTCCTGTTGAGTATCAATTTATTGGTGAAGAAGTATATAAATCAAAGAACGTATATAAAATTCGGGCCAAATTTGCTACTCGACTTATGCAATACAATCTACCTGAGATATACGATCAAAATATGAAAAACGCTACAGGGACCCACGATGTAGATATAATTGTAGATGCTGAAAATTGTAGCGTTATTATGATGATAGATAAATGTGATGAAACTTTTACCTATCGGGATGGAGAAAGTATTAGATACAGGGGTACAACTTCTTATTTTACGGAAATTCCGGTACCTGTGGAAAAATCCCAATTATATCAGCGGGCACTCATTGCTTCTCAAAATTTACTTGATGGAAGTAGTTCTGTCGTCGATGAGAAAAAATTCGGTGGGCAAAAATCTGGTTCAGGTTTATCTTCAACCGAAAAAAATGGTTTTGGAGAAATGGGCGGAAATTCCACTGACGGAAAGGAAGGTGCCTCCGGAACGAAAAATTCTTATGGTAACGAAGATAATTCCGAAAAAACAGGAAGCAGTGAAAAAAATAAAGCTGATAATTCGGGAAAAATCACAGAAGAAAATATATCTTCTTTATTGGGTACGACACCGGGTAATTCAGAGGATAAACAAGAAGGTTATTTTGCGGTAGAAGATACGGATAAGGGTGTTCGACTCTCCATTCGAAATTTACAATTTCAGGCTGATTCGGCAATTTTGCTTCCGGGAGAAGAAAAAAGGCTTGATAAAGTTGCAGAAGTTTTGAAAACAGTTCCCAACGGTACTTTTTTGATAGAGGGGCATACGGCTGCTGTGGGTAAGGAATCAGGAGAAAAGCAACTTTCTGTGGAAAGAGCTCAAATGGTTGTAAAAGAGCTTGTTAAAAGAGGTCTTTCCGAGGAGCAATTTATGTTTACAGGATATGGTGGAACCCGTCCTATAGGTGACAATAACACAAATGAAGGAAGAGCCCTTAACAGGCGTGTAGAAATAACCATTTTACAATAACAGGATATAACGAAGTCAAATGAAAAATAAAAAGAATACAGAACTTGCTGTTTGTGGGTTAGCAGCGGTAAAAGCTTTAGGAAAAGAACATCCCGAAAAAATAAAACGTTTTTATTATGAGGAAGGACGAGCTGGTGTTTTTGGTGATTTGTGTAAGTATCTTGCCAAAAATAAAATCCCATATAATAAAGTAGAGGCCGAAGATTTAGAAAAATTATGCGGAAGTGTTCATCATCAAGGTGTTGTTGCCATGATAGATGAATCTAAACCGATAGAAGTTACAAAGGCTATTGTAGATAGTTGGATTTTACATAAAGAAAAAATTCTTCTGTTAGACAGAATAGGAAATGCAAATAATTTAGGTGCAATTGTCAGAAGTGCAGCTTTTTTTGGTATACATCATATTATTTTACCCATGCATGAGTCTCAAAGTATGATAACTACCAGTTCTTATCGTGTTGCCCAAGGCGGAATGGAATATGTTACGATATATTCTCTGAGATCTATTATCAGATTTCTCCAAGAAATTAAAGGTAAAATAACCCGGGTAGGAACGGATGTCAGATCAAAAATGCCCGTAAAGGATTTATCAAAAGTATGCAATGATAAAGCTATCTTGCTCATACTGGGAAATGAAGAACAAGGCATTTCTTCTTTGGTAAAAGAGAATTGTGACTATTTAACGGTAATTCCTTCTGCCTTTATGTTACAGAATCCCAATGAGGAAAATTGGGACATATTTCCTGTGGAAAGTCTGAATGTTGCTCAAGCAGCATCTGTTATTTTATACGAAATGTCAAAGGAGAGTTGATCATGAGAAAAATTATGTGTGTTTTATTGGTTTTTATATTGGTAACCTCTACCATCTTTGCAGGTGTGGGTGATTTTTTTAGAGGTGATTCCGGTATTTTTAAATTAGATCCCGTATATGACGGAATAATAGGTGGAGGAGGCATTCTTATAAATGCAGGAGTGCTTGTGTGGGATCATTTTAACGGTAAACCTCATTTTGACGGAGAAATTTTAGATATAAATACCGTAAATCCCTTTGACAGATGGGCAGTACAGCCCTACTCCGAACCGTTACATATTACGGGAACAGTAACGGAAAGTTTTGCCATAGCTTTTCCTGCAGTATTATTTGCTACAAATATGAGTGAATGGGGTGTATGGGCTACAATGTATGCAGAATCAGTTTTATGGGCAAATGGCTTAAAAGAGGTTATGAAAACCGCAGTGGTAAGAGAAAGACCATATATGTACTTTGAAGGATACCCTGAAGATAAAGTAACCGATAAAAGCGGAGATTTTGCCAGGTCTTTTCCTTCTGGACATACCACAATGGCTTTTAACGGAGCTGTTTTTGCCAGTTATGTATTTAGTAAATATTTTCCCGATTCCCCTTGGAAGATTCCTGTTATTGCAGGAAGTTTATCATTGGCAACAGGAACCGCGATTTTACGCGTTATGAGCGGTAATCACTTTTTGTCTGATGTTTTGACCGGAGCCGTGTTGGGAAGTGTTACCGGATTTTTAGTTCCTTTTTTACACACTTTGCCTAAAAATGATAAAATTCAACCTGTAGTAACTCCTACCGGTTTTATCGTTCGGTATCAGTACTGATTTTATTTTCAAAGGCAAGATCTGCCAACGTAAAACTATTAAGATAATCATTTACGGCTGCATGTAAACCCTTCCAAAAAGGAAGGGTTTTGCATGTATCACTTCTACCGCAAGGATAAGATTGTGTTTTCAAACAAGTAACAGGAACAATTTCTCCTTCAATGACCCTTAAAATATCTCCTACTAGATAAAGCTCCGGTTTCTTTTGTAATTTGTAACCGCCTTGTAAACCTCGTAAACTTGTTATATATCCATTTTTTAAAAGCAAAAAAGCAATTTGTTCTAAATATTTTATGGAAATTTCTTGTCTTTTTGAAATTTCTCTTAAGGGAATATATTTATCGGGATCTTGTAAAGCTAAATCAATCATCAAACGGAGAGCATATCGTCCTTTTGTGGATATTTTCATATTTGTACCCCTATTTATGAAATATGTCTCTCTAAAATACAGAGAGACATACATAACTTGTGGAAAACTAGATAAATCGTTAATAACTTGTGGAAAAATACAGGGTTTTCCACAAGTTATTCAGAACCAATTGTTGAAATCAGTTCAAGTAAACTATCAAGTTTTTCATGAGTCATTCTTGGATTTAACAATGTAAACTTAAGAAAAACTTTATGATCATAAACTGTTTGCCCGATAACAATACCTTTGTCATGAATAAGTTTACGTCTGATTTTTTTGTTTAGCTCATTAACGTATTCTTCAGAATCCCGATTCCGTTTAGGAATAAATCTAAAGACTACAGAACTTATTTCCGGTTTTGTAACAGTCTCAAATGAGGATGAAGAGGCGATTTTCTTGTACAGATATTGGGCATTATCTATACAAGTTGTTATGATTTTATCCCAACCTTGCTGTCCCCGAACTTGAAAGGAAAGCCAGACTTTCAAAGCATCAAAACGACGGGTTGTTTGCATGGACTTTCCTACCAAATTGGTATAACCGTCTTCTTCATCTTCTTCTCTGTTAAGATAATCTGCGTGTAAGGTCAGAGCCTCAAAATTACTTGCATCTTTTAGCAAGAAAGCTCCGCAACTGACCGGCATTAAAAACATTTTATGAAAATCTACAGTAATGGAATCACACACAAAAATAGGACCAATAATATCTTTGTATTTTGAAGACATTATAACTCCGCTACCGTAGGCTGCATCTGCATGAAGCCACATACCATGTTCTGCACAGATTGCTTTCATTTGTTGTATGTCATCGATACTACCGTAATCCGTTGTTCCCACCGTAGCCACAGCACAAAAAGGTATATTTCCCTGGGCTATATCCTGTTCAACAAGAGACTTAAAAGCAACTATATCCATTTTTTGCTTTGAATCTACGGGAACCTTTACAACAGCATTATATCCTAATCCCAAAAGATGAGCACTTTTTTCCATGGAAAAATGCGATATTTCGGAAGTGTAAATACGGAATTTGTCGTAACACTGAGGCAATCCAAACTTTTTAACATCATAATTAAGTTTGGTGTTGCAATACCAATCCCTTGCAAGCATTAAAGCCATTAAGTTTGACTGGGAACCACCTGAGGTAAAAACCCCATCGGGATGAACTTTATCAAGAACAGTTTCATCGTGTAAAACTGTAGATCCGTACCCATAAAGTTTGCAAAGGGTATCAATTACTTCCAACTCAATTTCTGTCGCTACAGGAGACTGATCCCAAGAATCCATGGATTGATTGAAAGTAGACAATACTAATTCTGCAGCAACTGTTTCAATAAGGGCCGGCCCATGTAGATGAGCCATGTAATCTGTGGAAGGTGTTCTCAGAAAAAAAGGCAATATTTTTTCATTGAGCAATTTTTCAACAGATTCCAAACCTAATCCTTGTTTAGGTAAAAGCTCATCTACATGAATTTTTTGTTTTAATTCCTGTGGAGATAAACCAATATATGCTTTTTCGTTTGTAAAAACATCCGCTATGGCTTTTGACACCCCTGAAATTAGCTCAGTATAGAGAGCTTTTGCGTCGTTGTCTTCTGTAAGAAAAAGCAGATTGTTATCAATTTTATTATTTTCCACAGGATTCAACCTCTTTTATTGATTTTTCAAAGATAGAAAGCATGGTATCAATTTCTTCCTTTGTAACTGTCAGAGCACACAAACATCTCATTACGGAACCGAAGCGACCACCTTTTTCCATGATAAGCTTGTTTTCAAAGCATTTTTTTTGCACGGCAGCTGCAATTTCACCGGAAGCAGGAAATGAACCAATGGCATCAGGTTTACCTGTAGGATCAACAAATTCACATCCCAACATCAGTCCCCTACCCCGAATATCACCGATAATCGGATGTTTTGCTTTTAATTCCAGTAATTTATTTTTTAAATATTTACCTTTCTCTTTTACCTCCGCCAAGAATTCCGGTTTGGAAACTCTGTTCATAACAACAAGACCAGCTTTCATGGCCAATTGGTTACCTCGGAATGTTCCTGCATGGGCACCTGCTGTCCACAAATCTAACTTTTTATTGTAAATAACAACTGCCATAGGTTGTGAACCCCCGATAGCTTTTGATGCAAGAATTACATCAGGAACAATATGAGCTTCTTCAAAAGCAAAAAATGTTCCTGAACGTCCTATTCCACATTGAATCTCGTCAACAATCATAGGGATATCCAATTCTTGAGTAACGCGACGTACAGTTTGAAGGAATTCTACCGGTGCAGGTATTACTCCACCCTCTCCCTGAATAGGTTCCAAAATTACTGCGGCAGGCTTTGTTATACCGCTTTCTGGATCTTTTAAAAGACGCTCAAAATAAGCACAGGCAGCCTTTACACCAGCATCTCCGCCTAATCCAAAAGGACAACGGTAGGAATAAGGATAGGGCATAAAATGAACGCCGGGCATCAGACCGTGAACTTTGTTTTTTGCATTTAAATTACCTGTAAGAGCCAGTGCTCCGTGTCCCATACCATGATATCCGC
>JAHLFV010000232.1 GCA_018883625.1 Candidatus Treponema excrementipullorum | reverse complement strand
GTATAATTCGTTGAATTTCATATAATTATTAAATTTTTAACAAAAAAAATAATCAAATCTATGTATTTTCCTATAAAAACTTGTATTTGTAACATATTGTCTTTTATGATTTTTGGTTATAATGTAATATGCACATAAACTAAGGTAAAAAATGAGAAAAAACAAAAGCAGAGTTCGGAATATAATCTTTATCATTATTGGATTGGTAGCTGTGAGCAGTGCGTATATAATGGTAAAAAACAGCTCAAAACAAACACCACAGAACGTTACCTACACGGTTCACAGCGAAACAGTGGAGAACATTATAGAAATTGCCGGAACTATTTCTGCTGCTCAGGAACAGAAATTGCAGGCTGCCGGAGACGGAACGGTTACCGGTGTGTACGTTTCAGCCGGCGATACGGTCAAAAAAGGGGATATACTTATCCGTATTGACGACACCACACAACAGTACGAACTGGAACAGCAGGACTACCAAATAGAACAAAAACGTATAAGCGGTGCCCAGCGAGATGTAGAAATGCTTTTAAAACAACGGAAGGTATTGGAACAAAAACTGGAAGACCGGATTATTAAAGCCAATTTTGACGGCATTGTGGCTTACTTAAATGTGGCAGAGGGTGATTATCTGGTGGCAAAAGATGAAGTAGGTACTATGATTGACAGAACATATCTGAAGGCATTGGTAGAAGTGGCGGAAACGGATTCCTCCAAAATCAAACCGGGTCAAAAAGTTATGTTTTCTTTCCCTGCCTATGAAGATCATAAAATAGAAGGGTATCTTGTTTCCTCTTATGCTATAGCTACTGTTACCAGTCGTGGTGCCTCCGTAGTAAAAGCAGAGGTTCGTATAGATAATCCTCCCGAACAGATACTACCTAATTATTCGTTTATAGGGGAAATAGAAATCAGTCCGCCGGAAACAATTCTCTTGGTGGAACGGCAAGCCATCGGTTATGGAGAGGACGGAAGTCCCTTTGCAGAAAAAATTCTACCCGACGGTACAACGGAGCGGGTTCCGGTAACGGTAACGGCATACGGCAATGCCTTTGTTAAAATTATATCCGGGTTGCAAGACAAGGATGTGTTAAAACAGCAATCTACCGGTACAGTACCTATAGGCGGTGCGGAAGCTCCTCCGCCACCACCGGACAAATAGGATAAACAGGTGCGTCATGTTTGAAGATTTATTGTACGCCTTAGCAAGTTTTAAGAGAAATAAAACAAGAACATTACTGTCTCTTTTAGGTATTATTATCGGCGTAGCTTCTGTTATTGTTATAACGGCTTTAGGAAAAAGTACCGGGGACAGCGTAAAAAATACCTTTGGGTCAACGGGGCTTGATATAATCAGTATTTACAATAACGGACCAAAACATATTCGGGCAAGGGTACTTTCCTATGACGAAAACTTTCGCGGAAAACTTTTGAAGTTACCCCATGTAAAAACCGTTTACTACTTTAATCAATTTCCCGGAACTATTACCAGAGGAACGGTAAGCGTCAATGCGGAAACTCAGTGTATTGAATACGGATACATAAAAGATTATGGATATAAACTGCTGTACGGTTCTGATTTTACTGTGTCGGATCATGTACAGGGTAGTCAAAAGTTACTGTTGGGAGACAAAATAGCGGAAACTCTTTTTCCTGATGGTAATCTGGTGGGAAAACAGGTTATTTTATCCAGAGATTCCGACCTTTTTGGGTTTGAAGTTATCGGTGTGCTGACTCCTTCAAGTGCCATGGATACAAATATTTCTACCACCATCATGGTACCTCGGGGATTTTTTATAAAAAAAATGGATCCTAAACCTGATGCGGAACGGGTGGAAATAAAAACAGATACAACGGATGCTGTAGCCCAAGTGGAGCAGGATGTAACGGATTTTATCAACCGTGAAACCGGAGTGGAAAATGTTGTGTGGATATCTTCTCCCCTTACCATGATAAAACAGATAAACGAGGCTTATGCCACTATCAGTATTATGCTTTCTGCCATAGCCGGTATTTCTTTGTTGGTAGGGGGTATCGGTATAATGAACATTATGATTGTCACGGTAACGGAACGACGGAAGGAAATCGGTATACGGAAAGCGCTGGGAGCCACTCCTTCTGACATCAGAAATCAATTTTTGGTTGAATCGGCAACTTTAACTTTAACAGGGGGAGCCATCGGCATAGGGGTGGGAATTATTATCAGTGCAGCCATACTGTATGCCCGTAAACTTCCCTTTGCCATTCAGTGGGAAGCCTGCCTTATTGCTTTTGGTTTTTCTGTTTTTGTAGGGATTTTCTTTGGATTAAACCCGGCTTTACGGGCTGCAAAGTTGGATCCGGTGGAAGCATTGGCTTCTGATTAGAATAGTGTTTTTATATCAGTAGTTCGTGCATAAAAGGAGTACCTATATATGGAAGAAATGCAGTTTATTTACTGTCCTACATGCGGAGCTAGAGACTCGGTAACCTATAAAGATAACCGTCACTGGGTATGCAGTGCCTGTGGATTTAATTTATACAATAATGTTGCAGCCTCTGTGGCAACTATTTTGCAGGATAATCGGCAACGGGTACTTTTTGTAGTGAGGGAAAAAGAGCCCCGGAAAGGTTTCCTTGCCTTGCCCGGCGGATTTGTGGATCCGGACGAACGGGCAGAAGATGCCGCAGTGCGGGAATGCCGGGAAGAAATCGGGGTGTCACCGGAAAAGGTGGAATTTATTGCCAGTTATCCCAACACCTATGAATACGGACATGTGGTTTATAAAACCTGTGATATGTTTTTTACCGGTACCTTGGCAGAAGACGCAGAAAAAACTTTTGCAGAAAAACTGATTCCGCAACGGGAAGAAGTAGCGGGTTTTGCACTGGAAGCAATCCGTACCCCGGAAGATATAGAGAAATTACCCATAGCTTTTCCATCTGCGGTACAAGCATTGCATCGATGGTTGGAATTAAAAAAGCACTAAACACAATGTCCCTCGGCTTTGATTTTTTGCTGTTTTATTTTATTTTTTGGCACTTTTTTCCCTTCCGTGGTATAATAAACCTATGGTAAGCGGTACTGTATTTTCTGTCTATTCTGTTTTGTGGGGTTCTCTTTTTTGCGGAGTTACGCTGATTCATTTGATTGCCTGTGCCGCTAAGTTTGATGTGGTGCGCCGGGTTACCAAAGTCTGTGTAATGCCGCTTTTGGCTCTGTGGTACAGTGTTCTTTTTCCCGGCGGTTATACGGTACTGTGGGCTTTGATTTTTGGAACTGTGGGAGACATCCTATTGTTACAGCCTTACAAACGGACTGCTTTTTTGGCAGGTCTGTTGGCTTTTTTTTGGGGGCACATTTTTTGGATTGTCACTTTCAGCGGTTTTTTGTCTTACGGATTATTCACCAGTCCCCTCTTTATTGCTCTTTTGGCTGTTTACGGAATTGTGGCAGTAATTTTTACTTGGTTTTTAAAAATAAAAGAGAAGGTGCTTTGTGGAGCAGTTTTTGTGTACACACTGACACTGGAATTGCTTAATGTTATTTCGGTATGTGCAGTGTTGAGTACAAAGGGCACAAATCCTACATTGCTGTTTTTGGCAGGAACTTCCTTATTTTTGCTGTCTGACACCATTTTGGCACTGACAGTTTTCAGAAAGGACATGACAAAAAAGCTCCCTGTACCTGACTTTTGGATTATGATTACATACATTTCAGCTCAAGTATGCCTTGCCTTTACCGCCGGAATGATATAAAAAACCGACCTGCACACACAGGTCGGCAAAAAACATTATCTTAGCGTGTCTTTATTCAAAAGCAGTGTATTAATTAGCTGGCACAGATAAGTCCGGTGGAGTGTCTGTCTTAAACAAGGTTCCAAAGGGGTCGCCCGCAAATAAAAGGTCACCGGGAATTGAAATTCCTCCGTCTCCAAAATATCCTGTATATGAGAGTCCTGTTTCTCCGCCATCAACTGTAAATACTATAACTCCATCATTTTGACAAGAATAAGTACCCCTGTGTTCATTAATGGTTGTTTTTCCGTTATTCAACGTTTTTCTACCGGTATAAAATTTTCCACCGTCCAACTGGAGAAATTGTGTAATTCCACCATAACTTTTACTGATTTCATTGACATACCACCCTTCTTTAACCTGAGCCGGTAGTTTGCCTTTGAGAAAATCCCCTTCAATTCTCTTAAACGTATTAAAATTTCCCCTACCATACACCAAAAGAATGGATTCAGAACCATAGTATATGGTATGAATACTATTCTCTTCTCCAGCCCAAGAAGAAGCAGAGAATGTTAAAACACCGTCATTGTTGGTAAACGAGGGAGAACCAGGTAACCAAGACATATGTATTTCTTCGGTTATACCCAAAGTCGGGTTAAAAGAAAGCATTTTTCCCTCTGCATTTTCGTACACATTATATTTTTGTACTGTATTGTCAGTCACTTCCAAAACTGCTTTATAAAAACGTCCATCGGATTGTTGCCAACTATCGGTTGTATAATATCCGGGAGAAACAATTACAGGATTATCCAAGAATGTCTCTTCAGACTTTGTAAACTCTATGAAAGCTGTACCAATCCCCATCATACTACCGGGCATCAAAACTTTTCCGTCACCATATTGACCTTCAAATAACGTATCTTTACTGTCATTATATATATAGCAAGTTGGTCCTACCGTGAGTACACCATGTTTGGCAGTATATTTTATATCTTCATAGATAACCTGCGTACCGGTTTGGGATATAATAGTTTTATTCAAAGCTGGATACATTCTTAAAATGGTTCCGTCTTTTGCTTCATTCACTGCATACATTTGCAATGTTTTATCATTTTCTACATGAAGAACTCTTTTGTACTTTGTACCATCTTCACTTTCATTACACTCCGTGTAAAATCCCGGTTTTAAAACAGGATTGGGATCAAGACGGGCAAAAAAGTTGTCTTCTGTTTTTTCCAGATCTATTACTTCAACGTCACTCTCTATCATGCTTCCGGGTAATGTTATTTTTTCTTCACTGTAGGTACCTGTATAATCTTTGTTTTCATTTACCATGTGTATACTTACATCAAAAAAAGTTATCTTATCATCTTTAACCGTATAGGATATATTTTGTATACTCCATGTAAACCTATCGTTAGGATTGCTTCTTGACCCCAATAGAGGCTGGTACAAAGCTACAATACCATTTTTTTCTGTTACTTTATATATTTGCATTATCTTATCGTTAAAGGCTGCATAGTATTTTATGCTGTAACCGTCAGAATCTACATTTTCTGTACTGACATAATAATGTGTAAATTCTTCTCCTTGGCTCAGCTTAGACGTACTGAGACATCCTGTCAGTGTTCCAATCATTGTTAGTGCAAGCAATACAAAAGCAACAATCCGTGCAATGTTTTTTGTGTGTTTCACAATGTCCTCCTAAAAATTATTTCCCCGCATCCAAAGTACAAGTCTGAACCATGGATGTGGGGTAATGTAACTCCAGCAGATTTATTGTTCTGTGGGCAAGTAGGCAGTATAATCTTTGTCTGTTTTAGCAAATTCCCGGAAAGCATCTCCCGAACCAGCAAAAGCACCGGGTAAGGAAACCGTATCCAGCCCTATAGAACCATAGTAATCTTTTCGGGTTTTATCATCACGGCAGTATATACCAGTAAACTTTATTTTTCCTTTCTCTAGGGTGTAGGGAACATAGGTTTTGGTGTCTTGGGCAGTACCCAATGCCGGGGATGAGACACTAATTGTTCCATCTGTCTTTTCCTGAAGAAAATATACCTGCACTGTGTTATCCTTAAAATGAGCAAGATGTTTCGATTCAACGCCATCTCCATTTTTCCAACCGGATGTAACGTAAAAACCATCAGCTATTGTACTCGGCAATTTGTCAAAAAAACTCTCGGCTTTTGTATAGTTTTCCATATTATCGTAAGGGTTGACAGTTGCAAGCCCTCCCTTTCCGCCGTATATCTTATAGTTTTTATCTTCCTTCCAACTACCTATAGATGCAGTAAAAGAGAAAACACCCTGTTTTCCGCTTACAGCAGTATATGCAGCAGCTTGTTCCGTCCATGTATAGTTAGGAGCTTCACCTGTTCTTTTCCCCAGCACAGGTGCCCAAGCAATAATGTCCCCGGCTTCATTTTCCGTCACTTTATAAATTTGAATGGTGTTACCCTTAATTTCGGCATAACTTCGGACAATGTTATCACCCTCTTTAAAACCTTGCGTAGCGTAAAAACCAGTATCTATTGTTTCCGGCCTTTCTAACTTAGTAAAATCATCACCTCCCTTTACAAAATCGATAGAAGGATCTCCTGTACCTGTCAGCTTACCGGGAAGAATCACCTTCGTGCTACTGTATTGTCCTTCATAGACACCGGTGGATGCTGTAACGGTTAATTTTCCCTTTTCTGCTACAAAGGTTCCTTCCGGTTCAAAACATGGAAACCAACTTACAACGTCATCTGTTTCATTTTTAACTATTTCATACATCTGAACTGTTCTAGTTTCAGAAAAGTCTAAAACCACAGCAGAACTATTGTAGTAGTCTAAAACATAAACACCTGGAGTAAAAATAGGATTGGGGTCAATTCTGTTAAAAAAGTTGTCCGTTGTTTTGGTCATTGTTACGGTATCTTCTTCAGACCTAACAAAGATACCCGGTATGGTAATACCGTTGGCATCATAACTACCGGTATAAGGTTTGTCTTCATACATGATATGAGTACTTGTTGCAGAAATATTAAGTACGCCACCCTTTGCCGTATACGGAATCGGTTGTAATTTCCAAGAAGAATCTTGTGAGTCAGCCCTTTTTCCCAACCGTTCTTCGTATAGACTGACTTTTCCGTCAACTTCCGTTACTTCATAAATCTGTAGAGTCGACTTAGTGAATTGTGCATAGTAATTTACCTGTTCTCCTTCAGCGTTTGGATAATGTTTCCATACGTAATAGCCGGTTAAATCTTCCGACCCATCACCGCCGGCTGCATTTTTACATCCTATAAACGAACCAATCATTGTTAGTGCAAGCAATACAAAAGCAACAATCCGTGCAATGTTTTTTGTGTGTTTCACAACTTCCTCCTAACAGTTTTATCTGTATAATTTTACCATAAATACATTTTTTTGCAACAAAAAAAAGCTGTCCCAAGGCAGGGACAGCCGGGAGAAAGCGAGAGATATCACTATTATGCTCTATTCAGTGATATGCGACGGAAGCTATCAAATACTATATCTACGGAGCTTCCGATTGCATCAGATGAATAATCATAGCTCCATTCCAGCGTTATGTTTTTACTGTTATTTTTTAGAGAGATTCCTTTTCCGTTTACCTCATACGGAACTGGACCTAAAAACACTTCTCCGTATTGATCAAAATTGTTTACATCGTAGGACGGAGAAAAGGCTGTTTCCCCCTTTCGTATTGTTACAGTTTTTGCTCTTTTGTCAACTTTCATCGCATAATACCCCCCATATGACCCAGAATACTGACTGTAATAGTCAGCGGCTACATTTTCAAAAAAAGCTTCATTTGACGGAACAAATTCCTCATCAAAGGTTGGATTACTACCTCCACAAACATTTGAGGGCAAATATAGTGTATTTGTAGATGAATCATAACGACCATGCATCGTTTTACCTTCCCCACTGGAAGAGTATCGTGGATCGAATTTCTTTACATTTTGGAATGTAATCGTGTCACCGCTAACGGTATAAGGTACATAATCCATCAATTTTTCTGTCGGTTTATCACTATAGTCACCATACCTAAAAGTTGCAACTCTACCGGGTACGGATTTAAAATCCGCAATATAGTCAATTGTTTCCTGTCCATTACTATTGAGATACTTTGCAACATAATAGCCACTGACGGAATTTACTTCATTTCCGTTGCTACAACTTAGCAAACTCCATAGAACAGTTGTACATACAATTCCGCAAAATACGTTTAAAATATGTCTTTTCATTGTTTTTCCTCTCTCATAAATTATCAAAATCTATATGCCAAACCGGCGCCTAAAGAAATAACACCCCAGTTTGCCGAATATTCTACAGTACCGGTAGAAGCGAACACATTTAAGTTATACCGTATCAAACCGGACAGCATGAGTTTTTCTGTAATATTGTAATAAACTCCGCCTTTTAAAACCAAAGAAAAAGAGTTTTTAACAAAATTATCAATTTTAACTCCCTCAACAGAAAGAGAATTAAAATTCATTCCAAAACCTGCCCCAATATAAGGTTGTACAGCCCACTTGGAAAAAGTATACACTGCAAGGATTTGAGGAGAAATTACATTTATCTTTATCGCCTGTTTCCCAGTACCGCTACCGGGTACATACCCGTTTTCATTCCATGTACCTTCAGTTCTAACATCCATCTTTCCGGAAAGAAAATCCATTTGCAGATTAAATTCAAAGGCTAAATCCGGCAAAGAAGAAATAGGGGATATTCCGAATTTGGGAATCATTTCAAAACCAGCCATAAAAACATTGATATCGCCAACATAACCGGTTGTCTCTTTAACACTTGCAGGAGACATACCAACCCCTAAATCCACACCGGCATACATGGGAGGTAACTCGGCAGCAGCCGTTCCACACAGTGCAATCATTATAATTGCAAGTACCAACACAAACTTTCCGTTTTTTTTCATCTTGCACATCTCCTTGTTCGTACAATCTCTCTGCGTTGTATGTTGTTTTATAAATTCCTTACCGGCGGCTTTACAAAACAACATATTATAGTATATATAATATCATACTATATTTAGTTGCGTCAAGAAAAAAATTATTTACAATAGACGCATGAATGATGACATTCAACTTGCAACTCAACAGGTTGTATACAATTTAAAAAAAATCAGGGAAGAAAAGAATATTTCCCAACTGGAACTGGCTCATCGAGCCGGGATTTCTCAAAATATGGTCACTTACATAGAAACAGGTAAACGTTCCCCTACTCTTCAGACCTTAATTAAGCTTTGCGTAGCTCTGGAAGTATCTCCCAGTAAATTATTTACGGAAGAAAAAACCGAAAAAAAAGATTCCATAAAACAAAAAATTATCAACGATATAGAACGGTATTTATAAACCTTTTTCTTCTTGACCAAGAAAATAAAAGAACATATACTCTGTTTGGAGGTTTACTATGACAAAAAGACATAATTTGTTCCTATGCTGTTTACTTGTAATTTTTACACTAACTACAGGTATAGTTTTTGCACAAAATGCAAATAACGATCCGGCTGAAGGTTACTGGAAAAGTATTGACGAAAAAACCGGAGAAATTACCGGTGTTTGGAAAATTTACATTAATACTGATAAACTTTTGTACGGCGAGTTGGTGTGGATACCCAATAAGGACCCACGCACACTGGCAGAAGTATGTACTCAGGTTTCAAAATACGACGAAATTCCTTTTTCCGGAAATCCTGCGGAACGAACCGTGTTAAATACCCCTTGGTTGTATAAATTGCAATTTAAATCTGCCGGAGAATGGAAGCAAGGCCACATTATTGATCCTTCCGACGGTAATCACTACTATTGCGGTGTTACTTATAAAGACGGTAAACTGGTTATGCGAGGTTCTTTGGATAAACGTGGTTGGCTAGGACGTTCCCAAACTTGGGAGTCAATCAGTCAGGCAGAAGTAGAAAAACTTATTGCAGAAGCCAATGCAACATACGGCATAAAGTAATTTTAATTATCTTCCATAACACTGTTCAGGTATTTGACACTGGCATAAATAAAGATTATAACAAGCTATGTACTCAAAGTCTGTGCAAAAAGAAGACTTCCTGAACGGTGTATTGTGGAAGCAAGTTTTATACGTTTTTTTTCCCATCTTATTCGGTTCTTTTTTTCAACAATTATACACTACTGTAGATGCAATTATCGTAGGTCAGTATCTTGGAAAGCAAGCTTTGGCTGCCGTAGGGGGCAGTACGGGTAATATTCTTAACTTACTAATCAGCTTTTTTGTAGGATTATCTTCCGGTGCCGGTATTATTATTGCTCAGCAATATGGTGCAAAGCACTACCGGGCAATACGAAAATCTGTCCACACCGCAATGGCTTTGGCTTTTGCCGGAGGCTTTATTTTTACTGTGTTTGGTATTCTTTTTTCCAAGCAGGCTCTTATTTTAATAGATAATCCTCAAGATATTATGAAGGACTCTTTGGTATATCTGCGTATTATGTTTATGGGCATGATTCCCACACTTGTCTATAACATAGGTTCCGGTATACTGCGGGCTGTGGGAGATTCAAAAAGACCTTTTTATTATCTAATAGTTGCCAGTGTAGCCAATATTGTTTTGGACTTTTTATTTATTGCGATTATTCCTTGGGGTGTTGCAGGAGCTGCCATAGCTACTGTAGTCTCACAAATAATCAGTGCTTTGTTGATTATGATTCGTATGATGAAAGTTCATGACACAACCCATGTATGCATAAAATACATCAGTTTTACGCTCCCTATTTTGGGAAAAATTATCAAGATTGGATTTCCTGCCGGATTACAGGCTGTCTTATGTGCCCTTACCAACATATTTGTACAAACCTATGTAAATCGGTTCGGTACAGACTCCGTAGCAGCAGTTACGGTATTTGGTCGTATCGGTAATTTATACTGGATGATGATACATGCCTACGGTATTGCTATTATGACAGTAGCGGGTCAAAACTACGGAGCCCAAAAGTTAAAACGGGTAAAAGATATAATTTTGCAAGGCATGGTTCTTTCAGGCATTTCCACTATTATACTTTGTACCATATACATTGTGGCCGGTAGATTTTTGTTTTCTCTTTTTACTAATGATTCAACAGTTATTTCCATTGGATTAAACATATTGTACATGACAGCCTTGACTTACATATTGTATAATCCTATTGAAGTGGTATCAAGCACCTTAAGAAGTACCGGCGATGTTTTTATGCCGACGGTAATAACGCTAACAGGTATTTGTCTTGTTACTATTATTTGGATATGGGGTATGATACCGATTGTTCCCCGAGTGGAAATAGTTATGGCCAGTTACCCTGTATCTTGGATTGCAACGTCTCTTATGTTTTATATATATTATAGGTTTTTCAGTAAATTCTGGAAACAAGTACAACATATAACTCAATAAACTTTCGCTTTTAGACAAGGAGGATTTTATGAAAGTTTTTGACTATCTTAATCTTGCCAATCCCCGGTATTTTAAAGATAACCGGATGGAAGCCCACTCTGATCACCGCTACTACAAAAATGAACAGGAGCTAAAAGGACACAGTTCTTTTTATTTCAGTTTAAATGGATTATGGAAGTTTCACTATGCCAAAAACCTACAATCCCGTATTCCTGATTTTGAAAAACCGGACTATGATGCTTCCGGTTGGGACGACATTCGGGTTCCGGCTCATATTCAGTTAGAAGGTTACGATAAGCCTCAATATTCCAACGTAGAGTACCCATGGGAAAGTCACGACGACATAAAACCGGGAGAAATTCCCACATACTTTAATCCTGTTGCCAGTTATATAAAATATTTTTCTATTCCGGAAAATATGCTGGGTAAACGGCTATTCATATCTTTTCAGGGTGCAGAAAGTGCACTTGCCTTGTGGTTAAACGGCTCTTTTGTGGGGTACAGTGAAGACTCCTTCACTCCTTCAGAGTTTGAGTTGACTTCTTATTTGTGTTCCGGCGAGAACAAACTGGCGGTTCAGGTGTTTAAATGGTCCAGTGGCAGTTGGACAGAAGACCAAGACTTTTTCCGTTTTTCCGGCTTGTACCGAGATGTATTTCTATTTACAGTTCCTGATGTCCACGCCTATGACATCACCGTTATGCCGACAGTTTCCGAATCATTAAACTCTGCAGAATTGAAAGTTGATATCGATTTATGGGGAAGGGGTTCCGTAGAAGGAATTTTGTCTAAAGACGGAAATATTGTAGCACGACTTTATGGCGAGGGATCAGGTAAGCTCAGTATGAGTGTTTCTGTGGTACATCCTGCCTTGTGGAGTGCCGAAACCCCGGAACTATACGACTTGCTTTTAACGGTAAAAAATATTCAAGGGGAAACTACAGAAGTAATTCCTCAAACAGTAGGTTTCAGACGCTTTGAATTAAAAAACGGCATTATGCATCTAAACGGCAAAAGAATCGTATTTAAAGGCGTTAATCGTCATGAGTTTAGTTCCAAAACCGGTCGGTATGTCAACTTTCAGGAGTTGGAGCTGGATATCAAAACCATGAAGCGTAATAATATCAATGCGGTACGTACCAGTCATTATCCTAATACACCGGCAATTTATGATCTGTGTGACAAATATGGCTTGTATATGATTGCAGAAACAAATATGGAAACCCACGGAACTTGGGAAGGACAAAATAACCTCCCTACTCCCGAATATGATAAAATTATTCCTTGTGACCAGGAAGAATGGAAAGACGCTCTTTTGGACAGAGTATATTCTCAATACCACTGGGATAAAAATCATCCCTCTATCTTAATATGGTCCTGCGGAAATGAATCTTTTGGCGGTTCTGTTATCTATGAAATGTCTCAGTTGTTCCGTTCCTTGGACTCTTCCCGTCTTGTTCACTATGAAGGTGTATGTTGGGACAGACGATATAATGATACCAGCGATATTGAAAGTCAAATGTATACACCGGCTTGTGATGTTAAAGCATACCTTGCAGAACACCGGGACAAGCCTTTTATTCTCTGTGAATACGCTCACATGATGGGTAATTCCGGGGGAGCATTGCACAAGTATACGGAACTGGCCTATGAAGATGAATTGTACCAAGGTGGCTTTATCTGGGACTATATCGACCAGTCACTGGTAAAAAAAGATCGGTACGGAAAAGAATTTCAGGCTTACGGAGGCGATTTCGGTGATAGACCTAACGACGGTAATTTTAGCGGAAACGGTATTGTCTATGGTGGGGACCGTAAGGAGTCTCCCAAAATGCCGGAAGTAAAATATGATTATCAAAACATAAAAATCACCTTTAATCTTGATAAAAAAAATATACTGATAGAAAACAGGAATTTATTCACTAATACAAAGGAATATAGCTGCCACTATACTGTAGAGAAAGAAGGAAAAACGTTGCTTTCCATAAACCTTGATGTAGATATTCCCCCTCTAACAGAAAAAACCTACAAACTCCCAGAGCTTTCCAAGTTTTTGCCGGAAATAGCGGAATGTCCCGGTGAATACGTTCTTACCATGACTTTTCTTTTGAAAAAAGATACTCTCTGGGCTTCCAGAGGACATGAAGTAGCCTTTGGTCAAACCGTACTGAAAATCGGTTCTCAAGTTTCGTTACCCGAAAAATATAACGGATTGAGTCCTCTCAAGGTAATAGAGACAAGAAACAACATTGGCATTGTGGGAAGACACTTCCGGGTGCTGTTTTCTAAGCTAGTGACAGGAGGGCTTACTTCGTATGTATACGGCGGAGTGGAAATGCTACCCGCAATTCCTGTACCTAATTTTTGGAGAGCTCCTACCGATAACGATAGAGCCAATTTAATGCCCATGCGGTACGGTCAGTGGAAAATTGCGTCTCAATACCTATCTCACAAGGATTTCCGTACGGGAGCTATCCATACTCCTCAAGTAACCACAAAGGAAGATTGTGTTGAAGTTACTTGTACCTATGTGTTACCTTCAAAACCGGCAACTGAAGTATTTTTAATTTATACTATTTATCAAGACGGTACCGTACAGGTAAAATTGCAATATAACGTTATTCCGGAGTTGGCAGACATGCCTGAATTCGGTGTACTTTTTAAGCTTGATGCAGACTACCATAACTTTACCTGGTATGGACGGGGACCTGCAGACACTTATGCAGACAGAAATCATGGTTCAAAACTGGGGGTTTACACAACTACTGCACAAGAAAACATGGCAGCTTATTTGGTGCCTCAAGAATGCGGAAATAAAACGGATGTCCGTTGGGCAGAGGTAACCGATTACCGAGGACGCGGTTTGCGATTTGAGGGAGATAACATGAATGTTTCTGTACTGCCCTACACTCCTCACGAAATTGAAAATGCCCGGCACCCCTATGAATTGCCGGAAATCCATTATACTGTTGTGCGGTGTTCTTTAGCACAAATGGGTATTGCCGGTGACAACACTTGGGGAGCACAAACTCATCCAGAATATTTACTTAAACCGGAAGGCACTATGGAATTTACCTTTAGCTTCAAAGGTATATAAGTAAAAGGAGTACACAATGGATTACTTAAATTTAATACCACGTCCTCAGGAAGTAACTGTTTCAGAGGATATATGGTTTGAAGCACACAGAAGTATCTGCATAAAAACCCATTCTACATTCAATGAACTGATACCTCTTGTTACTCAAGAGTTGTTATCTATGGAACTGACAGTTCAAGACGAACCAGCAGAAACAACGATACATTTTATTCAGGATGCAACAGTTGCTCATCAAGAAGGCTACATTCTTGAAATCACTGAAGACACGATTAC
This sequence comes from Candidatus Treponema excrementipullorum, assembly GCA_018883625.1. Taxonomy (GTDB): domain Bacteria; phylum Spirochaetota; class Spirochaetia; order Treponematales; family Treponemataceae; genus Treponema_F; species Treponema_F excrementipullorum. The sequence goes on along the minus strand of JAHLFV010000232.1, from coordinate 2,652 downwards.
TGTTACCGCAGCCACAAAAGCCGGTGGGTTTTATGCTTTACAAACATTGAAACAACTTGCTTTATCAAAAGAGGGTAAGAATTTATTTCCTGGTTGCAAAATTAATGACTACCCACAGTTTTCATGGCGAGGGTTAATGTTGGATTGTGGAAGAAATTTCTTTCCGGTATCTTTTATTTGCAAGCTTTTAGATCTTGCTGCTCTCCACAAGTTGAATATTTTTCACTGGCATTTAACAGATGATCAAGGATGGCGTCTTCCTGTAGAAAAATATCCGCTTTTAACGGAAATAGGTGGTTGGAGAATAGACAATAGAACAAAGAAATTTTCCGGCAAAGTAGGTGGTTCGTACACTGAAGAGGAAATTAAGACTGTTGTACGTTATGCGGCAGATAGATGTATAACCGTTGTACCGGAGATAGATATGCCCGGTCACATGTCTTCCCTGTTAGCTTCCTATCCCGGGTTTGGTTGTACAGGAGGCCCTTATACAGTAGAAGATGCTTTTGGCGTTTTTGATGATGTTTTATGCATGGGAAATAAAGACTTGTTTTCACTAATAGAAGATATTTTTGACAGTGTAATTAAATTATTTCCCGGAAAATACATTCATATCGGTGGTGACGAATGTCCACGAACTCGGTGGGAAAAGTGTCCTAAATGTCAAAAGAAAATGGAAGAGCTAGGGCTGACATCTGCCGGACAGCTACAGCCGTGGTTTGTATCAAAACTTGCCAATATGCTGGAATCAAAGGGTAAGATTGCCATCGGATGGGATGAAGTTTTAGATGATGCAGATAATTTACCGTCACAACTCATGGTGCAATCTTGGCGGGGAATAGAAGGAGGAAAAAAAGGAGCTGCCACCGGACATAGGGTAATTATGTCACCTTCAACAAACGGCTGTTATCTTGATTACAGAAACTATCCTGACCCCATGGAAATGGGACGCCAATATGATACGACTACAGTTAAAAACTCATATGATTTCTCTGCTATTCCTGAAGGAATGACTGCAGAAGAAGCAGAATATGTTGTAGGAGGTCAAGGAAATATGTGGACAGAAGAAGTTTACTATGGTAGGATTGCCGAATATTTGCTTTTTCCAAGACTTTCGGCACTATCGGAAGCTCTGTGGCTTGCACCGGAGAAAAAAAGTTTTGACTCTTTCAAAACCAGATTGCCGGAACATAAAAAACGGTTGCGCATTTTAGATGTACTTTACTACGACGGAAAATTAGAATAATAAAAAAAGCTGTCCTGCAACGGACAGCTTTTTTATACATTTCCGAAATGAAAAGCAAACCCCCTAACCTTTAATACCGCCACCGGTAACTCCGGCAATAATTTTCTCGGAAAGGAAAACATAAATTAAAAATGTTGGTAAAAATACGATCAGAACTGCAGCAAATAATCCACCCCAATCTCCTGTATATTGCATAGAAGCTAAAACACTCTTCAATCCGGGACCTACAGACATATTTTTAGATGAACTTCCGAAAACTAGAGACATAAAATACTCATTCCAAATGTTCATAAAATTAAAAATACCTACAGTAACTATACCTGGCTGTGCCAAAGGCAACATGATTGTCCAGAAAGTCCTCATGGGAGAATACCCGTCTATTGCAGCAGCCTCCTCGTATGTTTTTGATAGATTTGCAAAAAAGGTAATCAAAAAAATTGTTGTAAATGGTACAGCCATACAACTGTAAAGAATAAGCAGAATTATCTTTGTTCCTGTTAAATGTAATTGTGTTGCGAGAGAAAACAGTGGCAAAACAATCATTATACTGGGAAGGCTCATGGCCATAATAAATCCAGACTTTATTGCTTTATCACCGATAAACGTATACCGTGCCAAAACGTAAGCAGCCGGAGCACTTATCAGGATGGAGAAAAATGTTCCCACAACAGAATAAAGTGCTGAATTAAAAAAGAATACAGATATGTTATTTGCTCCCCATGCACGGGCAAAATTTTCCGGATGAATTCCTTCAGGAAAGGTAAAAACTTTTCCCTGCATAATAGCTCGGGACGTAGACAAGCTGGCAAAAGCAATCCAAATCAACGTTACTATAGTAAACAATACCCAAAGGCTCAAAAGAATATAACCGGGTGTTTTCTCATTAACTATTTTCATACTTCACCCCCTTTAGAACTCTAAGTCATCTTCCCGTAGCAACCAGGTAATGAACATAAAAACTGCGAGAACAATTATAGCCATAATAATTCCAACTGCCGCGCCCAAACCAGCATCCCGCTGGGTATTACCTGTTGTACCAAAAGTCACATTATACATATAATTCATCGGAAAAATCGTACTTGATTCCGTTGTCATCGGTGACCACATCTGAGACCAAACAAAAAAACCGACTACCGATATTGTCCAAAAAGAAATATTTGTCTTTACAACAGATTTCATTAACGGCATGGTAATTGATTTAAATTGTCGGAATTTGCTAGCTCCGTCTATGGTTGCTGCTTCAAAATAATCGGAAGGGATACGTTCAATACCACCTAAAAAAATCAACATAAAATATCCCACAGAACCAAAACAAAAAGCAATAAACAAAGACCAGAACTTCCATGAACCATTCATATAATCTATCTTTGCAAGATTGTCTAAACCCAAAAATGCAAAGAAATTAT
>JAHLFV010000231.1 GCA_018883625.1 Candidatus Treponema excrementipullorum | reverse complement strand
TTCATTTTGTAAAACAGAATTTTTAAAATAGTCTTCAAGAACAAAATACAATTTTTCATTTTGGACAATATTTAGTTTTTCATCAGTTTGTTTATGAAGTACCGCATTTCCCGTAGAATGAAAAGTCGTAATGGGACAGTCTATTTTAAGTTGTTTTTGAATTCTTTCTTTTAGCTCATTTACAGCCTTATTTGTAAAAGAGACAACAAGTATTTCGTCAGCATTGATATTTTTCTTCTCCACGAGATACTTTACTTTTGCTGCAACGGTTGTAGTTTTTCCTGCACCAGCACCGGCAATAACAAGTGAAAAATCTTCATCCGTTAAAACAACCCGTCGTTGTTCATCATCAAGAAATATCTGCGGATCTATTTCTTTTAAAATAGTGTCTAAATATTTTTTTTCTGATTTTAACTTTGAATTTATAAATTTTTCATTGTGTTCATTAACACAGTTTCCAAATATATCATATTTGTTAATGATTTCAAGGATACGATTAAAATCAGCTTTATGATTTTTACAAAATTTTTTTAAAAGTCCATCTGTCTCCAGATTTTTTAGATATTCTATATTCTTTTTATTTGATTCAAGTATTTTTAAATATGCGCTTTTTGCAATATATTCATCGTTTGAGAGAAGGTCATCAAAAAAATCTCCCAAACATATAATACTCTTTAGATTTTCATTTTGTATTGTATTTTTATCTTTTAGCACATTATGATTAAAAAATAACATAGAATAATTCTATAATGATTTTTCCATTTTTTCAATAAAAATATAAAATACAATTTGTGTCTATATTGTTAATTAGAACCTACATTGTATGGGAATAAAAAGATAAAAATCACAATAGCCTAAAGCAGAACGATAACTATAACCCCTTAATCTCACTCATACCCTATTCCAAAGTAATCTAAGGTGGCTTTCATGGCGTCTTGACCGGTAAGACAAGTATCTCGCAGGTAACCCCGTTCTTCTTTCCAGTTTTTTATTCCCCGATAATAAAACAACTTTAACTCTTCGGTAATTATAAAGGGTACAATATTGTGTTTAAGGCACTCTTTGAACATAATAAGGCGTCCCACTCTCCCGTTTCCGTCCTGAAAGGGATGAATGGTTTCAAAGCGAACATGAAAATCAAGAATATCGTCAAGGATAATATGTTTCTTTGCATTGTAGTCGGCAAGTAATGCTTTGATTTCGGATGAAACCTTGTCGGGCTTTGTTGTATCACAGCCTCCCACCTGATTAGCTAGACTTTTGTAGTCTCCCACTCTGAACCACGGTTTTTCGCTATCCGTGGTACCTGTTTTTAGAATACCATGGAGTTGTTTTATAAAGCTTTCCGAAAGTTTTGCAGTGGCACCTTCAATTATCAGGTCAATGCATCGAAAATGATTTACGGTTTCTACAATATCGTCAACTTTTACAATGCCCTCGGTAATCCCCAGAGTTTTTGTTTCAAAAATATGGCGAGTTTGCTCATGGTTGAGTTTTGAACCTTCTATGTGATTGGAGTTATAAGTTAAATCTATTTGAATTTTGTGGTATATGCCACCTTTTAGACCGGCTTCCTTTTCCCGTCTGAGAAAAGATAAAAGAGTTTCATCAGTGTGACTGTAACGGCGTTTCCGCTGTGGTTTTTCGGCATGGGAGGGAATTTTCCAGTTTTTTCCTTCCAACAGAGCTCCTTCTACCCTACCTTGAGAACAATAGTTTCTTACACTGCGTTGGCTAACCTGCCATTTTTCAGCAACCTCTTTTACAGAATCATAGTCAATTTCACTCATGGCAATATACTACCACTATATCGGCAAAATATAAAGCTATTTTCCCTTATTTTTCTTCCACAAATATTGCCGATAAACAGTGTTGCGCCTCTCTTTATTTTTCCCGTAGAATACGGTATTTTTACTCTATGGCAACAAAAGACAAAGTGTTGACTCTTTTGACGGACAGCAAAGAACAGGTTATTTCCGGCGAAGCCTTGGCACGGCAGTGCGGTGTAAGTCGGGCTGCGGTATGGAAGGCTATTACAGCTTTGCGGAATCAGGGGTACTCTATAGAAGGCAGTACCAACGGCGGTTATGTATTAAAAGACGCCACCGATGTATTTACCAAGGAATTGTTTTGTACGTATTTTACCCGGGAGTTTCCCCGGTTCAAAGACAGTCACATCGAATGTTTTAAAGAAATCGATTCTACCAACACCTATGCAAAGCAACTGTTAGCCGGCTCCGGAAGTGCCCCGCACAATCCTCAAAGTGCTCTTTCTTCAAGGGGACTTTCCCAAGACGACGCCTCTTCAAACAATGAAGAGGGAAATTCCGGCTCAAAACCCTATCATCGTGCCATAATCGTGGCAGAAAAACAGACTGCCGGTCGGGGACGTATGGGGCGGGTCTTTTATTCCCCGGAAAAAACGGGGATTTATCTGTCTGTTATTTACAGCCCGGACTCCGGTATACGTGAGCCGGCTCAAATTACTGCCTTTTCCGCAGTGGCGGTGTGCCGTGCCATACAAAAACTGTGCGGTGTAGAGCCTGCTATTAAATGGATTAACGATATTTTTATTCAGGGCAAAAAAGCCGGTGGTATTTTAACGGAAGGATTTACCAACTTTGAAACAGGCATTATAGAAACGGCAATTATCGGTATTGGTGTCAATATAGAAGATAATCCTGAAGCTTTTCCCCAAGAAGTGCAACACGTTGTCACTTCTTTAGCCCACAGTTCCGGTACCAAGGTGGATCGGTGTGCTTTGGCGGCAGAAATTGCAGGGAACACATTGCAAATTCTTACGGAAGATTCCGCCACCGTTATGGAAGAATATAAACGTCGCTCCTTTTTGATAGGAAAACAACTTACCGTGTATCCCGTTATCGGAGATGAAGCGACGGCTTACAGTGCTTTGGTACGGGATATTGACCAACACGCCAATTTGGTGGTGGAACTGGCGGACGGTAGTTATAAAACATTGTCTTCCGGAGAGGTATCTATTACCTCGTCTCAATTGGTATAAGGCTGATTTTAGGATTTTCGTATGGCTACAGCCCGTGCTTTGTTATAGGCACTTTTCATTCCTACAAAAAAGAGTACCGGCAACAGGGTTTTTATCATACGTATGTTTTTTTTGCCCCCCCGGGCAATCCAAGCTCTTTGGGCTTGCTGCCAGTTTTTTGCAATCATGGGAATAAAACTGATAAACATACTTATACTGTCAGTAAAGGTGTATTTTCCCGTAAGTTTTGATTCGATGGTTCCTATGCCTTCCCGCAGTTCCAACGAGGTGGACGTTTTAAACATAATGGATACGCTTTGCATAACGCAGACAAGTTTTATCAGCAATACTCCTGTTTCTTTTTGACTTATAAGCCATACTCTCCAGTTTTCAATATTGCCTTCAAAAAGAAATGCCAAGGCCTGTACCAGTATCAGTAAAAAGCCGTAATACAAGACAAAGGATACGTCTTTGTACAGTTCTTGCAAGGAAAACTTTAAGGAAAGAGCCAGGAGAAATTGCAACACAACACAAGTTATTCCTACCCAAACAGGCAGTAAAAACACGGCTATGTTCAAGGTGGGAACCATAAGGATTTTTATCCACGGGGGACAGCCATGTACCCAAGAAGAACCGGCTTTATACGCAAAGGCTGAATATGTACTGTTACCCATACTATGCCACTCCTGTTACCACACTAAATCTTTAAGGGTAGTATACGATACTAAGGGATTGCGGATATTCCACTGTTCCACGTTAGTTTGTAAGCTTTCTTCCGGTGTACCGTCAAAGACTTTTTCTCCCCGGAACAGTACTATAAAGCGGTTTGCCAAACCAAGGCATTTTTCTGTTTCATGGGTCAAAATCACTATGGTTTTGCCCTGGCTTTTTAGTTCTTGTATGAGGGCATTGACTTGTTTTACTCCTCCAAAGTCTAAATTGGCATAGGGCTCGTCAAATATGATTACCGGAAAATCCATGGCTATCATACAGGCTACTGCCAGTCTCCGTTTTTCTCCCCCGGATAAAAATCTGGCCGGGTAGCGGGCTTTTTCTTGAAGTCCCACGGTATTTAACGCCTTTGCAACAGTCTCTCGTACGGCCGTTTTGCTCATTCCCAAATTCTTAGGTCCATAGGCCACGTCTTCTTCTACGGTTTCTCCCAGTATTTGGGTGTCTGCTTCTTGGAATACCAGCCCTACCCGACTTGTACAGGTAAGCGTACCCCTGTCTGCTTCTTCCAAACCGGCAATAACGGACATCAACACGCTTTTTCCGCTGCCGTTTTCTCCCCCGATAACCACCAAGTCACCGGCATTGATTTCCATAGAAATGTTTTTTAAGGCTTCTTTTGTACCGCTACCGGTATAAAAAGTTTTACATATATTTTTTAAGGTAATCATAGGCATAAGCAATTCTGTGGGACAGTATTCTGCAATTACTGTTTTCCTAAGTATAAAGCCACTATGGGACGTACTTTTAAGGCAATAGGTATCGACACAATGATTTTTACAATATCCCCGGGAATAAACGGAATAACACAGGCTGTCATAGCGTACTTGATAACGGAAGAACCTTCCGGTACAGAACCGCCTTGAACTGCCCAGTAAGAAAACCAGGCAATACCGGGAACATACAAAACCACCATGCCCGCCACAAAAGCAAGACTTATCCGTAACACTGTTTTCCAAGTGAGTTTTTCTTCCGGTGTAGGCTTCCCTGCAATCAGAGAGGTGGTTAAGGCACCTAAAAAGAATCCCAACAAAAAGCCGCCGGTAGGACCCATCCAGGAGGCAAATCCTCCCGTTCCCCCGGAATATACAGGAAAACCTACCAAACCCGTTACAAGGAACAGGGCAGTCGGTAAACCTCCCATAAAGCCCCCTAACAGACTTCCGGTCAAAAGACACAAAACATTTTGTAAAATAACAGGAACTACTCCTACAGGAATACGGATAAAAGCTCCCACGGCAATTAGAGCGGCAAACAAGGCTATAAAAGCACTTTTTACAATGGACTTATTTTTCATAGTCTCAGTTATAGTAAAATATCTGTATATTGTCAACCTTTTAACAATACAAAAGGTTTACAATCTACATAGTAACCGGCAGAACCGGGTACCAAGATTCTGAGCTTTCCCGGCGGTTGTACCCTTGTATCTGAAAACATTCTTTTGTAAAATACAGTCATGAGCGTTCAAGATTTTGTCCATTTACATGTCCATTCAGACTATTCTCTCTTAGACGGTGCTGCAAAAATCGGTAATCTTATTAAACGGGCCAAAGAGTTGGGAATGACAGCCTTAGCCCTTACCGACCACGGTAATATGTTCGGAGCTTTGCGGTTTGAGCAGCAATGTCACAAAGAAGGCATAAAACCCTTGGTAGGCTGTGAATTCTATGTAGCAGAAGGCAGTCGCCTTGAACACAAAGGGACAGGACTGGGAAGTAAATACTTCCACTTAATTTTGATTGCAAAAAATCAGGAAGGATACAGAAATCTTATGTATCTGACCTCTGTTTCTTTTACCGACGGTATGTACTACAAGCCTCGTATTGACGAAGAAGTATTACGTCAGCACAGTAGCGGTTTGGTGTGTCTTTCTGCCTGTTTGGCGGGGCAGTTGCCTCAGCTTTTATTGGCAGGCAAACGGCAGGAAGCTGAAGACTTTGTGTTGAACTATCAGGAAATATTTGGAAAAGAAAACTTTTTTATAGAGCTCCAAGACCACGGTATTGCTGCCCAACGGCAAGTTGCCCCCATGCTTATTGATGTAGCAAAAAAACTCAATGTGCCTATGGTCGTTACCAACGATATTCACTACGTCTTAAAAGAAGATGCCATTGTACAAGACGTTTTAATGTGTATCGGTACAAAAAAAACTCTTAATGACCCAAACAGACATCGCTTTGACGGCTCAGAATTTTACATGAAGTCTCCGGAAGAAATGGCTCAGCTTTTTCCCGATTACCCGGAGATGATAGAAAATACCCGTCGCATAGCGGACATGTGCGACTTGACCATTCATCAGTACAAAACGGAAGAGCTGAAAGAATGTCTCCCCGTTTACCAAATTCCCCCGGAATTTGCCACTCAGGACGACTATGTTCGGCACCTTGTGTACACGGGACTGGAAAAACGCTACCCAGTCATTACCGATGAAATCCGGCAACGGGCGGAACATGAGCTTCACACCATTTTTACCATGGGATTTTCCGGCTACTTCTTAATCGTATGGGATTTTATCAACTGGGCAAAACAAAACGATATTCCCGTAGGACCGGGACGAGGTTCTGGTGCCGGTTCTCTTGTTGCCTATGCCATGACCATTACCGACATTGATCCTTTCCGCTACAATTTGCTTTTTGAGCGCTTTCTTAACCCGGAACGAATCTCTATGCCGGACTTTGACGTAGATATCTGTTACGAAGGCCGTCAGGATGTTATTGAGTACACCCGCCGAAAATACGGTGATCCCCAAGTTGCCCATATTGTAACCTTTAACACCTTAAAAGCAAAAGCTGTTATGAAAGACGTAGGCCGGGTTCTTGATATTCCCTTGGCAGAAGTAAACATGCTGACAAAGCTTGTTCCCGACGGTCCCAAGGTACACCTGAAAGATGCCTTTGAAGAAAATCCCAAAATCCCCGGTTCCGGACAGCTAGCTCCCTACCGGGATGATCCCCGTTACAAGGAAATGTTCGATTTGTGCTTCAAAATGGAAGACATGAACAGAAACACGGGACCTCACGCTTCCGGTATTGTTATCGGTAAATCCAAAATCCCCGGTTGGGCTCCTGTCTACAAAGATTCCAAAACCGGTAAGGTGGCGGTTCAGTATACTATGGATATTATTGAGCCCTGCGGTTTGGTTAAAATGGATTACTTGGGCTTAAAAACCTTAACTCTTATAAAACACGCAGAGCAAATTATCAGAAAGCGGCCGGGCTACGAAAAATTCAGAGCCGACCAGGTTCCCGATGATGATGCAAAAACCTTTGAACTATTCTCTGCCGGGCAAACAACAGCAGTATTCCAGTTTGAAAGTCCCGGTATGCAAAAAATTCTTCGTCAGGCAAAACCCCAGCGGTTGGAAGACTTGGTTGCTTTGAACGCCCTATATCGTCCCGGTCCTATGGACTATATTCCCAAATACATCGAAGGTAAATTCCATCCGGAAACCATAACCTATCCGGATCCCTGTTTGAAAGACATTTTAGAAGAAACCTACGGCGTTATGGTCTATCAGGAACAGGTTATGCAGGTTGCCCAAAAAATTGCAGGGTACAGTTTGGGTGGTGCCGATATGTTGCGCCGTGCCATGGGTAAGAAAAAAGTAGAAGTTATGGCAGCGGAAAAATCAAAGTTTATAGAAGGAGCGGTTAAAAAAGGCTTTGATGCAAAACACGCTGACGAAATCTTTGAAATTATGGTTCCCTTTGCCGGTTACGGATTTAACAAAAGTCACGCCGCAGCATACTCTGTCGTTGCATACAGAACGGGATACTTAAAAGCCAACTTCCCGGCAGAATTTATCGCTGCCAACTTAACAAACGAAATTACCAGTGCAGAAAAACTGCCCCAGTACATAAACGAAGGTCGCTCTATGGGGCTCACCATCACCCCGCCTGATGTAAATAACTCCGATAAATACTTTGACGTAGTAGACGGCAAGGTTGTTTTCGGTCTTATGGGTATCAAGGGAATGGGTGATGCCGCAGCAGAAGCAATCGTCAACGAAAGAAAAAAGAACGGTCCTTACAAAGGTTTTATCGACTTTTTAGACAGAGTAAATACGTCGGAAGTAAACAAAAAGGCCATAGAAGTTTTGATTAAAACCGGTGCCTTTGACAATTTAGGCATTAACCGAGCCACATTGATTGCCAACATGGAAGACGCCATCACCTATGCAGAAGCAAAAAAAGAAAGTAGCCGTTTTGGACAAGTCAGTCTCTTTGAAGATACGGGAGAGCAGGAATTTGCAGAATTTAAGTTCCGAGACATGCCGGAAATGCCTTACATGGAACTTTTAAATCTGGAAAAAGACTATATCGGTTGTTATGTTTCCGGCCATCCCTTGGATAAATACAAAGATATTATAAAAGATTCAGGAGCAACATCTTCACTCCGTCTTTCCCAAGGACAAGAAGATAAACAATACACCATTTTGGGACAACTTCACGATATTCGGGTCATCACCACCAAAAAAGGTGCCAGAATGGCTTTTGGTAAACTTGACGATATTGACGGCACGGTAGACCTTACGTTTTTCCCAAAAGTATGGGATACAGTTTCCGGCCAAATTCAAGATGATGCTATTGTTGCCCTTATCGGAAAAATCGATAAAACCCGAAGTGAAGAAGGGGTCAGTTTCTTGGTAGATGAAGTTGTAAATATTGATACCCTTAAGAAGAAAACTCACTGGGATATCCACATAAAAATAGAGGATATTTTTACCGCAGAACACCAGATTTCTCATTTACGTGATTTTTTATTTGGCTCTACGGGTACTTCATGTGTATATTTTCATATGGATACACCTGAAGGAGATTTTCTTATTAAAGCAAATCCCATGTTGACTGTGCCTTGTACCGATGATTTTATTCGGGAGTTGGAACAACAGCCTATGGTGGCAGAGGTGTGGAAAGAATAAGTTATAGGAGTAAAAATGAGTTTTTTTAGTCTGTTGGCTGCAGCCGTCAATGTTTACACTCTCATGTGTTTTATCAGAATTATGCTTACGTGGGTTCCTTCTCTGGCATACAGTAAGTTTGGACGCATTATGTCTGAAATTTGCGATCCTTATTTGAATCTTTTCAGACGGTTTCGTTTTTTAACCTTCGGACATATTGATTTTAGCCCGGTACTTTCCATAGGATTGTTGGCTGCCCTTTCTTCTGTTTTTGAGAGTATTGCCAAAACAGGACGGTTCAGTATAGGTGTAATTTTTGCAACCTTGACCGGTATTATATGGTCTTTGATTTCTTCCATTGCTACTTTTCTTTTTATTGTTATTCTTATACGTCTTATTTTTCTCTTGATAAAAAAAGACAGTAATTCTTCTTTTTGGTACGCTTTGGATTCCATGATAAATCCTGTTATCTACAAGCTCATCAGAGTTTTTACTCCCAGAAATAAATTCATAAGACAGCAGACAGCTCTCATTATTGCTTTGGTTGCGTTACTGCTTATTCAATTATTGGGTCGACTGATTTTTTCTCTCATAATCAGTCTTTTTCTGATGTTACCTATATAATTTCAATACCATGAAATTGTCGGAAATTAAAACCCCTATATCTGTACTTTCAGGTATAGGGCCTGCAAAAGCACATCTGTTTGCCAATTTGGGTATTTACTCTGTTTCCGACTTATTAGCGTGGTATCCCAAAGACTGGGAAGACAGAACACAAAAGCGTACTCTCAGCGAATACAAACTGTTTCCCAAAGTTCACACCATTGTCCAAGTTCTCCATCATTCTTGGTTCGGTTACGGTAAAATGAGGACGTTAAAAATCACCGTAACCGATGGTACTGCTACAGGTCATTTAATCGCGTTTAACAGACCCTTTTTGGAAAAATCTTTGCCGGTAGGAGCTATTGTTGCCCTGACGGCTCATTTTGCTGTCAAATACAATGAATTGCAAAGTACTGACTTTGAAACAGAAAAAATTGCAGATTCCGGGAACATTGCAGACTACAAAACAGCTACTGTCCCCGGCTCTAGGGTGTTTCCTATATATCCTCTTACAGCAGGATTATCCCAGGGACAACTTAGAAAAGTAATAGCAAAAGCCTTGCAAGAATACGGACGAGGCATAGACAATGAAGTTCCCCAAGAGGTCATAGAAAAACATGGGCTCTTAACAAAACAGCAGGCAATATTTGCCATACACCAGCCCCATACACTGCAAAATGCCTTAAAAGCCCGCAATACTCTTATTTACGAAGAACTGTTTAATTTCCAGCTAGCCATTGTCCGCAGAGCCTTGCTTCACAAAGGTCGGCTTCCCGAAGATTCCCTGCAGGGCTACGGAGAAAAAGAGCTTCCCTCCTCAGCTTTTTTGGAAAGTCTTTCTCCCCGGCAAAAAAAGCTTTTAGAAGCTCTCCCCTTCGAATTGACAGAAGGTCAAAAACGGACTATTTACGATATAAATCAAGACATAGACAGAACAGAAAAAGGCCGTTTTTCGTCTTCTCCCCAACCCTACACCATGGCTCGGCTTGTACAGGGAGATGTAGGTTCAGGAAAAACTCTGACAGCTTTTTTTGCCTGTCTCCGTATAATTGACTGGGGCGGACAATGTGCTATATTGGCTCCCACAGAATTACTGGCCCGACAACATGCAGAAAATGCAGCCAAGCTATTGGCACCCTTGGACGTAAACCTGGCTTTTCTAACAGGAAACTTAAAAGCTGCCGGTCGGGGTCCCTTATTGCAGGCGTTAAAAGAAGGAACCATTCACATAGTAATAGGAACCCATGCCTTGTTCTCCCGCAATGTTCAGTACAAAGACTTACATTTAGCAGTTATTGACGAGCAACACCGTTTTGGTGTCCTTCAAAGAAACGCTATTTTGGAAAAAGGCCGGCAACCAATACCCAATACAGATAACTACGCCGTACCGGCACTTTTAATGCTTAGTGCCACTCCCATACCCCGAACCTTAGCCTTAACAGTATTTGGGGATTTAGACGTTTCTGTTATCAAAACTATGCCCCAAGGACGAAAACCCATAAAAACTTATTTAACTCGCATGGGCAATGAGCAAAACGTCTATGAGTACGTCAGAAAAGAAATCGAAGCCGGGCATCAGGCATATTTTGTTTACCCTCTTATAGAAGAATTGAAAACAGATGAAACTCGGGATGAAGCATCTTACAACGAACAAGATCACTCCGTTTTTATCGATAGCACTGAAAAAAGCTCTTCCATTAAGTCTGCAGAGGATATGTACCGATTTTTATCTGAAACGGTGTATCCTTCTGTTCCCATGGCTGTCATTCATTCCCGATGTGATGAAGAAGAACAATCCCGCATTTTGGAAAATTTCCGGCTGGGAAAGATAAAAATACTGGTTGCCACCAGCGTGGTGGAAGTAGGTGTTGACGTTCCCAATGCCACTTGTATGGTTATTGAACATGCTGATAGGTTCGGTTTAGCTGCCTTACATCAGCTACGGGGACGGGTGGGACGGGGTGAATATCAGTCCTATTGTTTTTTGGTATACGGTAAAAATCTGACAGAAACGGGAAAATCCCGTATGAAAATTTTACGGGAAACAAATGATGGCTTTGTAATTGCAGAAGAAGACTTAAAACTCAGAGGACCGGGAGAAGTAACAGGCATTCAACAATCGGGATATCTTACTTTGGGCATTGCAGATCCCATTCGGGACAGGGACATGTTGGAAACAGCCAGAAGAGATGTCATAGAATACCTGGACATAAAAAAAGACACCGCAGTGTAAAACACCGGGTGTCTCTTATATCTATGATTTAGTGCAGAGCCTAAGCCATAACATGTTTAAGCTACGTAAGCTTCCAAACGGGCAGCATAGCTGGGAGTCTGTAGTCTTTTTATAGCTTTCTTTTCAATCTGACGAATTCTTTCTTTTGTAAGATTGAACTTGTCTCCCACTTCTTTTAGTGACATAGACTTGTTACCATTCAAACCGAAACGATACCGCAGCACTGTTGCTTCTTTTTCTGTCAAGGCGTTCAAAACAGAATCGATTTCTTCTTTCATGGATATTTCCATCATAGCCTCTTCCGGTGTCTGATGGTTTCCGTCCACAATAAAATCTCCTACAGAAGTATTTGTGTTGTCTCCGGTATTTACAGGAACATCCAAAGAAACCATATCCCGGGAAATATTCAATAAGTCATGAACATGACGGGGATCCATGTGAAGCATTTCTGCCACTTCCTGTAATTCTTCTTCTTCGGTTTTATCTGTAGCAATTTCTTTTCTTGCCTGCTCGATTTGTACCAACTCATTGGCACGATTTAAAGGTAAGCGAATAGCCCGTGACTTTTCGCAAATAGCCTTCAAAATAGCCTGACGAATCCACCATACAGCGTAAGAAATAAAGTGATACCCTTTGGAAACGTCAAAGCGTTCAATAGCCGTCAACAAGCCGATATTTCCTTCACTTATCAAATCAAGTAAATCTAAACCGTGATTTTGGTATTTTTTTGCCACATTTACTACAAACCGTAAGTTTGCGTTTACGATTTTATTTTTTGCTGCTTCATCACCTTGTGCAGCTTTTTGTGCCAACTCAATTTCTTCTTCTCGGGATAAAAGAGGAATACGGTTAATATCTTTCAAATACATCAACAAAATATTGTCCTCGCCGGAATTCATTACATAATTATCTTTTGTCATCTCTTTTTCCTTTTTAACAAAATACAATATAGAATACTCTCATTTTTACGTGTAGGCATTCTGTAGCAACGCTACATCTATAACAAGCAATTTCCGTGCCAACTTATTAAATTTAAAAAAATATAACATTTTTTAGAAAAAAACTTTACTTTTTAGAAAAAAATGAGCATATTTTAAATAAATACAATACATTTTTAGGTTATTTTCTCTCTCGGTTTCCTTTATGTCCATGGTTTGTGGTCTGTAGGTGTATCAAAATAACACACTCGCATGTTGGAGACCTATTCTTGTATCAAAATAACACATAATTGAATTCTCGCTCTCGGTAAGTATCAAAAAGATACAGGTTTTTTCTGTTATTTATTGACGAAGCCTTTTTTTGTTCGTATATTTAAATAAAGAATAACATAAACCCTACGGAGGATTTTATATGAAGGTTAGACCTTTAGCAGATCGTGTATTGGTTAAAACAGAAAAAACTGAATCAAAAACAGCCAGCGGAATTATTATTCCGGATACAGCTCAGGAAAAAACACAGACAGCTGTTGTTATTGCTGTAGGAGACGATAAAGAAAAAATCAAAGTAGCAGCCGGAGATCGTATCATGTATGATAAATATGCAGGTACATCTATTAAAATTGACGGTGAAGAGCATCTGATTCTGAAAGCCGGCGATATTATTGCTATTATTGAGTAGTTTTATTTCTGGAAAATAAAAAATCCCTACGGGAGCTTTTCCTGTGAAGTGCACCCCAATTATTGGACACTTTAACAAGCTGATTTTAAGGACTGATTCCTGAATTGTAAAGGGGGCAGCCTTTTTGTTTCCTATATTTCTTTGTATTCCGTTGTAAATCCGTCGTCAATATAAACTTTATATGGAGGGATTCCTTCCTTTCCGGCTTTTTGGATTACTTCTTTGTCACCAATATATGAAAGGTTTTCAAAGTCAATCAAATCTGTTCTCATTGCAGGTTTTGCAAGGGGGAGGGCATGACCTTTTCTTATATAAAAAACCAGTTCGTCCAAGGGGAATTTTATATAATGCCGGCCTTTGGGAATTTCAGTCTGTATTATTTCCTCTGTGTTTGTCAGTCTGACTTCTATCATATCTTCGGGAAGATAAATATTCCTTCCGGTAGAATTGGGTTCAAGGACGGGTGCCACCATAAGGCTTTCCCCAACCATGAGCTGGTCTTCAATTTCAAGGCAGTCCATATCTTCGGGGTAAACAAAGGAAAGAGGTCTGAAATACATTGTGTTTTTTAAGGCACTCTTCATGTATTCTGTATAAATATAGGGAATAAGCCTGTATCTGAACCTTATGAGCCGG
>JAHLFV010000001.1 GCA_018883625.1 Candidatus Treponema excrementipullorum | reverse complement strand
AAGGTGAACCGTTTGTTTCCCCGGGCATTCCCCGCATCTTCCATCAAAGTGCAGCTTGTTTTGGGAACCCTCTGCGGTGTCCTTAATTACCTGCTGATTGTCATCCGTGAGTTTTTCAAGATTCCGCTTTTTCTCGATACAGTATTCACAATGCTTGCCTCTTTTTACGGTCCGGCCGCAGGCTGCATTGCGGCTTTCCTGAGCCATCTGTTCGCTTTGCTTTTCGACACAAACTCAAACCTTTTGTGGATGATTTGCAGCCTGACCATCGTGCTGGTTATCCGTCTTTTCAGCAGGAACGGAAAGCCCGTTTCCTGGACAGGTATTGTATGGATTCTTATTCTGACCGTGGTTTTAATCACTGTTGAAGGAACAATCATCGCATCCCTCCTTTATTTTACCGGTGCAGATTATCTGGAGCCGTCTTCCCTCAGTACCTCCGTTTTTGTGCTCCTCACTTCGGGGGTGTCCTATTTTGCGGTGGCATTTCTGGTTCGCCTTCCGGTTAATCTGATTGACAAAACCGTTTCCCTCATACTTGCTCTGCTGGTGTATTTTCTTGCCGCAAAAATCCGCAGGCTGTATTCAAAAAGGAAGGAATAAAAGGATGTCGCTTTCTGTGGCGGAATACCGCTTCCCGGTAAAAAGAATGATAAAGACTCTGGCACTTTTCGTTCTGGTTCTGTGCGTGCTTTCAGGTTGCAAAGGCGGCAGGAATGTTCCGCTGTTTGATGCGTGGCACAAACTTGATGACACGGAATTCAGGGAAGGTAACGCTGCCTTTGAAAAAGCTGCGGCGGAATTCAAGGATGAAATTGAAACAGAAATAAATTCTTTTGAATATTTCACATACTATTATGAAAAGAACATGGGTTCTTTTTCAGAATTCAAAAACTGGAAAGACTCCCTGGAGGGGCTGTCCCAGGCTTTTTCCCTGTTCGAAAAATCCGGACGGACAGAAGCGGATTATATGCAGCTGCGCCTTTCCCTTGGGGAAAACATGGCTTGTCTTATGCGGAATTATTCCGGGATTTTACTTTGGTCGAATGTAATTTATATGCGGCTTCTGGTGGCGTTCGCTGTTGTGACGGTGCTTTGCGCATTGATTGCCGTGTTCTACCGTTACAGCGTAAAGCGGACGAAACGGGAAAGCGAGGGTGCGGTTGCCATCATACACGCCCAGGAAGCCGAACGCCAGAGGATTTCCCGGGAGATACACGATACCGTGCTTCAGGATTTGAATGCCCAGCACCTGCTGTTGTCCAAGGTGTGTGACAATATTGAAACCTCCCGGTCTCCTGCCCAAGCCGGGACGGTTCCGGCGGAATTTTCTGATTCCCTTTTTCAAATGCAGGCTCTTGCGAAGAATGTTTCACAGCGGCTGCGCAGCATCTGCCGGAATCTTGTTCCCCCTGAACTGGAAGAAGGTTTCTTGTACGATGCGGTTTCCCTTCTGTGCAGGAATTTTGCCGCGGTGCAAAACATAAAGTGCTCCTATTCCTGCGGAAATGATGCCCGGGACATTCTGAATTCGCTTTCAGACCAGTCCAAGTTGAATGTGTTCCGGCTTATACAGGAAAGCCTCTCCAATGCCGCCCGCCATTCCCAGGCACAGGAAACATCCGTGATTATCCGGCTTTCCTCTGAATCCGAATCCGCTGAAAAACACATTGTCGTTTTTGTCACCGACGACGGCGGCGGTTTCGATGTGAAAAAAGCCCTTGTATCCGGTTTTGCAGGGGACGGCGTTTCCGACGAAGCCGGGGAGCGGATACGGCTTGGCATTAGGGGAATGTATTCCCGGGCGGCGCAGCTTAACGGCACGCTGCGCATTACAAGCTCCGCCGGGGAGGGAACCTCCGTACGCCTGGAATTCCCGGCGTGATTTATTTTTTTTGCACAGAGTAAATAACACACAAATAATTGTGCGTTGTTTACACAACTCTGTTGGGCAGAATAGTGATTGCTAAATTGCTCATAATAAATAATGAAAAGCCAGTTGAATATCTTTCAAGATGATACATTTGTCTCAAAGTTTCATCTGTGTTGGATGTGGCAAAGTTCAAACGGCAAAAGTATTAATTGGAATGTAAAAGGCTATGTGTAACGGTAAGTGCTTCAGGATTTTTAATCATCCATTTTTTTCTAAAAGTTTGGTTAGCCGCTCACTCCGGATTTGGAAAAAAAGTTTTTCCAATCTGCTTTCCTTTAGGGTCAATAACCAATGGGCTCTGCGGGCTGCATCAGGATCCGGTACATGGATATATTTTTTGTAATAGTCTTTTATAAAAGCAACTGTTCTTTCCTTGACATTCTCGTGTAAGTCTTTTATATCAGGATAATATTTATGAATCATCCTGGTGGTGCATGCGAGTCTCTCTATAATATTTTCTTCTGTGACCGCATCAATTCCCATTCTGCGGGTGATTTTAAATGCGGTTTCTTCAATCAATTCCCTGGTGACAACTTGCTTAGGCATAATCCTCTGTATTTTCTATTTAAATCCAAGAGACATATATAATATAAAATATATTTTATAAAAGTTTAGAGTGCAATCAAAATTTTGTAAAAAAAATTTAAACGAACAATTTTTTCTTTTATATTATTGTAAAAATGATGTTGAATTAGTAAAGAAAGGGGATTGAAAATGAAGGGAAACCAAACAGAACTCATCAAGATTGCATGTCCGTATTGTTGTGAAAAAATTTTTTCATTCAGTAGAAATGCAATCAGTGAAAAAAACGGGATAAGTTTTGTGTGTCCTGAATGCGAATTTGCATCACGAATTTTACTGACATCGGAAGGTGATATTTATGTAACACGTCTAATATAATAAAAACATTGCATAAATCTGTATGTTTAAAAGATAATCCCTTTTTTCCCTTGATTCGATCTGCATCCTGTACCAATGAAAACAACGCATAAAATTTTGTGTGTTAATTACTCTGGTGAAGCGATAAAAGATGTATATAATGAAAAATATTTGTGAATGAGGGTTGCGGAGGAAATAAGTGACGGTTTGTAGTTATTGTGGCAAATTAATCTGGCGTAAGTATTGGGAAGCTAGGGATGTTTCAGGTCGTTTTTGTAGTATGGACTGTGCGTATCATGCAAGTTGCAAAAAATCACTTGAAAAATCACATGAGCAATACTGGCTTGATCGTAAAATGTCTGAACCTCCTATGAAGAAGGGTGGAATTTATTCCTGTCTGGAAGAAGCAAGTAGTTCTGAAAAGAAAAATGGTATTGATGTTGATCGAGATACTGACTGTATATTCGGGGAGATGTCAAATATCACAGGAAAGAATATACGCTGGTCTTTTAACCAAAACAAAGTGTCAGTATATTATGATTCAATTGTTAATAACTCACCATGGAAAACAGGTGCGCTAAGATTTGGAATCTTTACTTCTCCGGAAAAAGGTTTTTTTAATTTTAATGAAGCAGCAAGCCTGCCGGCTGAAAGAAAACATGGAGATTGGAAATCTAAGCCATGTTTTTTATGGGGTTCCCCAATTTTTTTGGGTGGATTAGGACAAGGTCAATGTCATTTAAACGGAAATATAGAAATTGAAATTCCTAAGGAGTTTTTTAAAAAAATTCCTGGGGATATTTACATTTCTGTTGTTTTGCAGGAAGCCGAGAGAGATTGTGGATATGCCGGACATTGGGGTAACCGAACTGCCTGGACAGCAAACTCTCCAGGTGTTAAAGATTGTTTATAGACAAAAATATCACAAAATCAATCTTTCCGGCATATATAAAAAATAAGTAATTAACGCACAAAATTTTGTGAATTATTTACTCTGGTAAAAAACAAGAGTGTCGTTATAATAAAAAACGGCTGACAAAAATTTGTTGTTAAACAAGGTGTTATGGATATACAGGGTTAAATAACCCTCTGTATATATCAAAACTTATAAAGGAGATACGGTATGGGTGATGAGGACAACGGCTTCGACCGCTTTTTGGTAAAGATTCGGAATATTATCTTTGTTGGTATCTTTGCTGTGATAATAGTCGTGACCATCGGAAAAGAAATTATCGGAGCAATTACCGGGGGTTAATAATAACCCCAAGACAGGGGGCTGTCCTGCAGGTTTTAAACAGCTTCAAAAAAGGATAGCCTATTCAGATTAACCTACTTGATTTTAAGCCGCGTCTGCTTTTGCAGAATGCGGGTTTAAAAACTGCGCGTCGCGCAGGAATTATACACTGCGACTTTCCAAGCCGCAAAAGGAGGTAAAACCATGGCTTACACAAAACCTGTGATTGTGGCGCAGAACAGTGCCGCCGGTTCGTTTGCAGCAGGATGTCCGACTAACGATAATACTGCGTCTTTTCGCTGTAAAAACTGCGAACGTACCTCGTAGTTCTGTTGGGGCGGGATTTCCGCCCCTCTTATTCTTTGTCAGCCGTTTAAATTTTTATTTTAAGGAGTTTTTATGGAAACAGCCCTCATTTCCCTTGCAGGAGTTGTCCTCGGATCTTGTATCAGCGGCATTTTTTTACTGGTTCAATCCCATATGCAAAAAAAGAACGACGACTTTGTCCGGAAATCTTTGAACATGACACAACAGTATATTTCTCTCTACAAATTGGAACAAAAGTATGTCGAAAAGCTTGCTTCCCGGACCGGAGAATCCGCAAAAACAATTAAAGAGAACATGCGGAAAGAAGTAGAGAATGAGACCAATGTCCATATTTCATACACGGAAAAGGATGCCAAAGACTTGCTTCAAACTTGGGGAAAATAGAAAGTGTCCCTTCCTCTTTATTTAAAAAATCTTGGACTGGAAATTTCGAACCCCTGTAATGAACGGTGTATACACTGCTACCGGACGGGAGAGAAAACCCGCACCGGTTTTCTTTCGGCAGACGAAGTGAAAGCCATTCTTGTGCAAACGGCGGAATTTATAGATTCCGGCTGCCACATCACCGTTACCGGTGGAGAGGTTTTTTTAAACCCGCAATGGAAGGATATTTTGCAGGTTATTTCTGCCTCCGGCAAACGGTTTTCGCTTTTTACCAATGGAACCCTTTTAGACGAAGAGGCAGCCCTGTTTTTGTCTTCTCTGAAAAACAAAGGTTTAAAAGAAGTTCAGCTCTCTCTTTACGCATTGGAAGAAGATATTCACGACGAAGTAACGGGGTTGAAAGGCTCCTGCGCAAAAACAAAGCGGGCACTCTCTTTGCTGAGAAGATATGAAATCCCGGTCTTTATTTCCTGTCCCGTTATGCAAATGAATAAAAACTCATTTCATCATTTAGCCGCCTGGGCAGATGCCAACGGAATTCCTTCCTGTTGCGATTTAATGATTTTTGATAATGCCGATTATACTCAAAAAAATCGCAATCAACGACTTTCAATTAAAGATTTGGAAGAGATTTTTCCGGTAACAATGGATCCTCAATTTAACCTTTCCTACATTTGGGGAAAAGGCGGTTACAATCAAACACCGGAAACCACACCGTTTTACGGAAGCGTACAGAACGGGTTATGTATTGCGGGAGACGGAACCGTATATCCGATGATCGGATGCTACCGGGAATTAGGAAATATACATACGGATAGCTTAAAGGAAATTTTCTTTAATCATCCGCTCTTAAAAGAAATGCGAACCATTATGGCAGCTGATTTTGAAGAATGCCGTTCCTGCGAGGCATTCGACTTTTGTCACTTTTGTCCTACAGCCCATTTAAATGCAAATCAAGGACAGCTTTATAGACTGGATGAAAATTACTGCAATTATATACGAACCATCAAGTCCTTTGCACTCAGACGGGACGCTCTCGAAACCAATAAAAAAGATTAACAAACAGGAGAACCAAACCATGCTTTATCGCCAAAAAAAAGATACCTATATCCGGAACTACGATGGTATCGGATATATCCGTTCGACCGGACTCTTTACCGACCGGGTTGTCAACGAAAGCGGTACTGTTTTTTTAACCGCCCTTTCCCGAAAAGCCCAGTCGCTAGATGAATTGATTGAAAAAGTGTTGCCGGCTTTTACCGGTGCTGACAAAGAGACCCTTCTGAAAGATGGAAAAGACAAAAATGAAATAGAACAAATGATTAAAACTGTGATTGACTCAGGTTCTTTTGAAACATTCGGACTCAATGCATTAAAAGCCATTGCGCAGTTTGTTTATAAGAAATTTGAAAATAAATAACGAGGTACACTAATGCTTTACAGACAGAAAAAAGACACGCATATCCATATTTCAAATGGTCACGGATATATTACAAGCACAGGATTAAACAAAAGTTTTGAAGTTGACCAAAGCGGTTCAGTATTTTTAAATGAATTGAAACTTGAGCCCCAGACACTCGACGAAATTGTGGACAAACTTCTTAAAATCTTTGCGGGAGCTGATCGTGAGGTAATCCTTCCCGATGCGCAGGAATTTTACGACAATCTTGTTTCCGAAGGCTTTTTAGTTAAAGGTGAAACTATAGCGGAACTCGACAAGCTGGATACAAGTTGTCAGAACATTCAGCCTGCATTCACAAAGGAAAGTCTTAATTTCTATCTTCCCGGCTTAGACTGGGATTTCTTGAATTTTTATGTTCATTTTGCAAAATATACAAGAAAACACGCCGAACGATTTATGGAAAAATCTCGCATTGCTTCATTTTACGGCACGTTTCGCGGTACAATTTGGGCAGGAGGCCGTGTCAGCATAGGAGCAACACCATCTCCTGTCGATATGGAAAATGCGATTCATAAGATAAACGATGCAGGAGTTGCCGTGCGCTACACATTTACGAACAGTGTTCTTGAAGAACGGCATTTGAGCGACACATTTTGTAACCTTGTAATGGAGCTTGCAGACAACGGAAAGAATGAAGTATTAGTTAATTCTTCTGTGTTGGAAAACTATTTGCGAAAGAGCTATCCAAACTTTAAATATATTCAGTCTATTACAGCAGTCGAACGCAATATAGACAAAATAAATGAAGCGACTAAAAAGTATGACCTTGTTGTAATTGATTTCCATGATAATCATAATCATGACTTTTTGAATAAAATACAAGACAAAGATAAAATAGAAATTCTTGTTAATGGTTGCTGTCCCAGCACGTGTACATTTTCAAAACAACACTACAAGAACATTTCCCTTATAAATTGTCATCAAGGAAATATAGAAGAAGTAAAATGCCTTATGCAGAATCGTGCCGGACATCAAGGCTTTTTTGATGTTCTGGATAAAAACAAAGATACAACGCTTACCTTTGATGATGTATATAAGAACTATTATAACATGGGATTCCGTCATTTTAAACTGTTTGGCAGAGAAGAACCTTCCTTTACACCGTTTGAGGCGCTTATGTATTATTTTTCAAAACCGGAATGGCGGGAACGCACAAGCAGCGATTTGGCAGAAGCATATATCGATTATTTAATAAAGGCTCACGGCGGGAATATCGTACCACAACTTGATACGCCTGTAAAAATCAAACCACAATGAACTTGATAAAGTCGATGCTGAATACTGTAAGATTGTGTCATTTAGAAAGCAGAGTGACAAACAGCTAAAGAATATAAATATAAAATAGGAGAAGCATTTATGCTCTATCGCCAAAAGAAAGATACATACATCCGTAACTACGACGGTATCGGATATATCCGTTCGACCGGACTCTTTACCGACCGGGTTGTCAACGAAAGCGGTACTGTTTTTTTGACCGCCCTTTCCCGAAAAGCCCAGTCGTTAGATGAATTGATTGAAAAAGTGTTGCCGGTTTTTACCGATACCGACAGGGAAACCTTATTGAAAGACGGAAAAGAGTTTTACGACGCCTTGGTCGAAGACGGTTTTCTGGTCAGCGGCGAAACGGAAGAAGAACTGGACCGCAATGATATCGGATTTACATATAACGGATTCGATCCCAAAACTGTAAAAAAAGATTTTACTCCTACCATTCAGCGTTCTGATGCCGATACGCAAACCTATTTGGAAAATCATTTTCGGGGCAAACCTCATTTAAGCTCCTTCCAAATCGAACTGACCTCCCGCTGCAACGAACGGTGTGTTCACTGTTACATTCCGCACAAATACAAACTTTACGATATCGAGCAGGAGTTATTCTATTCTGTGTTGGAACAGTTAAGCAAAATGAATGTTTTGAATGTGACTTTGAGTGGCGGTGAACCGATGATGCATCCTCAATTCATCGAGTTTTTGCGGGCAGCCAAAAAATATGATTTTTATGTCAATATTCTCAGCAATCTGACGCTGCTCAACGACGAAATCATTGCGGAAATGAAAGCCGGAAACGTCTCTTCCGTTCAGGTCTCGCTCTATTCGATGATTCCCGAACACCACGATGCCATTACCAAACTGCCCGGCAGTTTTGAAAAAACAAAGAATGCGATTCTCAAGTTAATCGAAAACGATGTTCCGCTTCAAATCAGCTGTCCCACCATGAAAGGCAACAAAAACGATTACAACGATGTTTTAAATTGGGCACACGAACACAAAGTCCGTGCCGTCACCGACTACATTATGATGGCCGAATATAACCACGAAACGGAAAATCTGGCGAACCGGCTTTCGGTGGATGAAGCTGGTAAGGTTATTGAAGATATCTTAAAAGATGATGTTGATTATCAGCAGGAGATTCTCAAACCCGATTTTCCGCAACGGTGCAAAGAAATGCAGTTTAATCCGGAACGGCAGTTATGCGGGGTCGGCATTTCGTCCTGCTGTATGGTGGCCAACGGAAACGTTTATCCGTGTGCCGGCTGGCAAGAAATGGTTTTGGGGAATGTAAAAGATGAACCGCTGGAAAAAATTTGGAACGAATCTCCGAAAATCCAGTATTTGCGTGGATTGAAGATGAAAGATTTGGGAAACGGTGAATGCTGCCGGTGCGACAAGGCCGCCTTCTGCGCCCCCTGTATGGTTCGTAATGCCAACGAATCGCCTACCGGGAATCCTCTTGAAATCAACAGGCATTTTTGTGCAGTTGCAGCAAAAAATAAACAACTGGTTTTGGCTTGGAGGGAACAACAGCTAAACGGATAGGGTAACACTGCTGTTTAAGTGGAAAACAATTTTTAGAGGTAGATTTGATAGATTGGCATATTCATATTGGACAGTTCTATCGGTTTTATTTTGACCCTTTCGCTGTTTTTTCCGCTTTAAAATCAAACGGAATAGATGAGTGTTATTTTTCATCAACCACTTCATGTATTTATTGCAGAGAGTCAGAGGCGGTAAAAAATGGACTGGTCAATGCCGAAATGCAGCCGACCGCTCAAGAGTTGAATAAAATAATTTCTGATGAGATACAAACTGCTTCGAAAGCTGCCGCTGAGCTTGGCATTAAAGCTCATCCTCTTTACTGGGTTGTCCCTGAATTAATTGGAGCTGATGTAAATATCGAAACTATTTTCCATGAAGCAGATTATTGTGGGTTTAAAATTCATCCGCGGGCGCAACAGTGGGATGAAAAAAATCCTGAACACCGTCGTTTGTTGCACCTGATTTTTAATGAAGCCAATCGTCATTGTTTGACTATCTTGATTCATACAGGAATTGATGAAATTGATTCGCCAGACCGTTTCGAAGAATCGATTCGAACGGCACCGAATGCGGAAATTGTTCTGGCTCATGTGAAAAACCCGGAACTCATGACGGCCATGCTGAACCGTTATCCGCACGTAAACGCCGATCTTTCCTGTACACCGCCGGAAACGGTGACTCTGATGCGCCGTCGTTTCCCGAAAGAACGGCTGCTGTTCGGCACTGATTTTCCTGCATCGCTTGCATTTGCTACAGTTGCAGACAGCCTTCCCGATATGCCGACTCAAGAGTTGTTGACCAGTTTGTATAGTGACGAAATAAGAAAATTTAAGGATGCAATGTGGTGAATATGGTTGGCTGTCATTTTATTTATATATAGTAAAATAAAAAATTATAACATCGTATAGTGATTACAGGAGGTTTTTATGGCACTTTTTCCGGTTTTACCCTTGGCTGATGAAGGGGATGAAAAAACCCTTTTGGACATGGCAGAGTTCATCTTGAGGGCGAGCATACTTGCACGCCGTGAAGGTATCCTTGCCCTTGAAGGGTTCCTTGATACACAATTCAACTTGTCCCTTCCTGACAAGTCTAAAACAATTATAGAACGCCTTTTTGAATATCTTATAGATGGCATAAACGAAAAGTGTATTTCCGATATCGCATATTATTCCATCAACGCTTTAGATCCCGCATCATTTTCAGGAAATGAGAAACTTGCCCTTATGATGGCTTCAGAAGGTGTTCTCGCAGTTGGACGTGGAGAGAATCCGCATGTTGTCTGCAAAATATTCGCTGCAATGATGGGGGAGAAAATCGGTTCAAAGTTTTATTCAATATATCCAAATCTTATTGACTCAATTATGGAAGAAGAAGCCAAATTATGCCGGCAAAGAGAACAGGATATTGAACGGCAAACTAAAAGCTGGATGAAATCTCAATTAGAATGTTGCAATGAAAAACAAAAGAACTCTGAGGAAAGCCAAGAACCTGCGATGACTTTGGATGAATTAAAAGCCGCCGTTTTACAGAACGTGGATTATTTTATTCAGACTTCCGCCGATTTAAGGAAAAGGCTCAGGGAAATGCTTCTGGAATTCGCCGAAGAAAATTCACTGGATAAAATTAAAACTTTGTTGGAGGATTATGGAACCGAAGAGGATACAGTGAAGTGTTTCCAGGCGCAGTTCCAAAAAGCGATAAATCTAAGACAAAGTCTCTGCAAATTCCTTGACATATTCGGGGCTTCCCGTGATGATTTAGTTTGCGCCGATGTCAGGTTTTGCACTTGTATAGAAGAGCTTGGCCATGATATGTGGAAAAAATTTGAGGATGTGCTTAAAGCAAATTATCTTGATGAAATTGTAGAGCGCATTCATCGTACTGCAATCTTCTTTGAGGATGTGATTTACTTCGATGACATTTCCGTGCAAAAGCTCATACAAAAAAATTCTGAAATACTTGTCAAAGCTATCGCTTACACCGATGAGGAAATAAGAGAAAAATTCCTTCGCAATGTAAGCAAAAACAAACGGAAAGAAATTGAAAAAATCCTTTCTTCCGGCGAAGCGATTGACAGATCTGATTCCATCAAATGCCAGAATATTTTTGTCAAAAGCATACGGCAACTTTGCAAAACATGTGATATTTTCCTTGAAAAATTTTATTAAACGACAGGGACTGGGGGCAGAAAAATTCTTTTGTGGTTTTGCCGGTAGCGGAATAACCGCTTATATTTCAAAACCTCTCGGCTTGAATCATTTCCGGCGGGCAATATAACGGTAGTGGGGCATATCCACACCCCGGTAATGTTTTGTAAAGGAGTCCGCTTTTTCCATTCCGTTTCTTATGGCAACATTTTGGGAAGCGGTGTTTGTGTCCCTGATAATCGAGCAAACTTCTTCTGCCTGGAGGGTTTCAAAGGCGTATTTTTTACAGGCTCTTGCGGCCTCCGTTGCATAACCTTTGTGCCAGTACGCCCGGTTAAAAAGGTAGCCGATTTCCAGCACTTCGGTTTCTTTCCAGGGCTGCATGGTAAGCCCGCACTGTCCAATCATAATGCCGGTTTCTTTCAGTATCACTGCCCACAAGCCGAAATTCCATTTTCGGTAGCGGGCAATCTGCCTGTCAAGCCATTCCTGCACTTCCTGGTCAGTGAAAGGCCCTTCGTAGGCATACATGGTTTCCCTGTCCTGAAGGATTTGGCACAGAGCTTCAAAATCCCCCTGATTCATTTCCCTAAAATATAATCTTTCAGTTTGGAATATCATAGTTTACTCCGTATGTTATGGGGCAGGGTACTTTAAGCTTCCAGCTGTTGCAGCCACTTCTTCTTGCGGAAAACTCCTACCGATATGGCAAAGCGGATACATTCTTCCAGGGAAAGGATAAAGTACACATAGGGGATGGGCAGTTTTAATACAAAGGCTGCCAAAAATCCCAATGGGACGCCGAATATCCAGGTTCCGATTATGTCGATGTACATAACATATTTTGTGCGGCCGCCGCTGCGGATAATTCCTCCTCCCAAAATCATATTCAGCACTTTAAAGGGCGCCACCAGGGCATAAGCATAAAGTATACGGATTGTTAATTGTTTTACCACTTCTTCAACCTGATAAATTTGCACGTAAAAGCCTGCGGTTAAAACAACAATGACAGAAAGGAAAATGGAACCTGCCGCTCCGTAAATAACCAGTTTTTTTGAAGCCTTGTATGCATCGCTGTAGTCTCCGGTTCCAAGTTTTTTCCCCACGATGACTCCTGCTGCCTGGGACAAACCGCAGAGGGCTCCTATCACCAGCCCTTGTATGGGGTTTATCAGTGTCATGGCGGCAGCCGCTTTTGTTCCCATGTGGCCGTAAATACCGGCGTAAACATTTTCGCCCAAACTCCAAAGGACTTCGCAGGCAAGAATCGGAAGCAGCATGGAAAGATACTGTTTCCAGTTCAGGGCTGCGTTTTCGGTTTCTTCCTGTTCAGGTTTTTTAAGAACGGAATTCTTTTTGGGGAGCATCAAAAGCATCAGTACAAGATTTGCACATTGGGAAATCAGGGTTGCAATGGCGGCACCCCTTGCCCCCATGGGGGAAAATCCCAGTTTGCCGAAAATTAAAACATAATTCAGCCCGGTGTTCAAAAGGGCGGAGGCAATGCTTGCGTACAATGGGAGGCGGGCTTTTTCTATGCAGCGGAACAAAGTCGAAAGCAGTGTGGCTCCTGCCAGGGGCAGAAAGGTTCCGGCAACGATGGCAAGGTATTTTCCCGCTTCTTCCCGGGTGGCAGCGTCTTTTGTGTACAGCCCCATAATCCGTTCCGGGAAAAGTACGCAGAAAAACATAAACAACCCTGCAATGACTGCACCCAAAATCAGGTTTGTATAAAAACTTCTTCTGACCTGGTATTTGTTTTTCTGTCCCAAATACTGGGCAATCATGATTCCGGCTACGGCACCGATGGCGGAAATTACCACCGAGTATATGGAAGCAAATTTTCCCGCAAGTCCCACCCCTGCCACGCTGACACTTCCCAGCTGGCCAATCATAATCTGGTCAACAATACTGAAAGAAGACTGGAGCATGGACTGCAAAGTTACGGGAACTGCAAGACTGCAAACTGTTTTGAAAAAACTGTCATTTTTTTTCACCGGATACCTCTGTTTGTTTTTGATAATATTTTACAAACCGGCATATCCTGTGTCAAAGGTTAAATGCGTAACCTGTAAAGAAACAGAGTGTTTTTTTGTTTCTGTTAAAGCGGAGCGGTGCTTTTCCGCACCACCAGGGAAACCGGCAGGACGATTTCCGTACCGGTTTCTTTGTTTTCTTTTAACTCCTTCAGTTTTTCTACCGCCAGTTTTGCTCGCAGATGATTGTCCTGCTTTATTGTTGTCAGCGGAGGATTTATCATATGACATAGGGGAATATCGTCAAAGCCTGCCACGGAAATATCTTTTGGAACAGAAATTCCCTGTCCATTCAAAAAACACATCAGGTCGATGGCGTAGTAATCCGAAACCGCAAAAATAGCGGTAACGCTTTTTATTTTTTCCAGGTGCTGAATGTAAAACTGCCGGCGTTCTTCTTTTTTCATGGGAACCAGCAGAAACTCCACATCCCCTGCAAAACCTTCCCGGAAACCCTCCATTCTGTCCTGGTCAATTCCTATGCTGTTGTCCGAAATACACAGGGCTTTCCGGTGTCCGGCTTCCTTAAAGTACCGTCCCATCTGAAGCCCTCCGCCGTAGTTGTCCAGAGTTATATTGAATATCCTTTCAGTCTTTCCGCAAATGCCGTCGTAGACCACAAAGGGAATTCTCATGTGGTTCCTGAGATAAAGATAATCCTGTTCGCAAAAACCCATGATAACAATTCCCTCCATGTTCCACATGGAAGCAAACCGGATGATTTCTTCAGCCTGTTTTGCTTTTTTTATTATCATGAACCGGCCGCTGTTTTCGATTTCAGTGGAAAGATAATTGATGGAAGAAGAAATAAAAAAATCCTCCAGGGTGTGGCCTTCGTATTTTTCGTGGTCGTTGACAAATACCCCGATGATTCTGGAATCGTTCTGCGCCAGTAAAATGTCAGCCACCCCGGGAAAATACTGCCGCTTTTCCAAAAGTGCCATGACCCGCTTTACCGTCTTGTCGGAAATTTTTTTCGTCTTTCCGTGAATCACATTGGAAACCGTTGCGGTGCTAAGCCCCAGTTCCTCTGCAATATCGTAAATCCTGACCCGGTGTTCTTCCCTGTGGTCTATCCCCTGTTCTTCCATTCCTGCCGCCTCCCTGTCCGCCGGATTTTGTGCCTGCTTCAATAAAAGATTTTACACGATAAGATGAAGGAAGGCAAAAGTTAATTGCATAACCTGATAGCACGCTGCAAGAATACAGCCGGCTTAATCAAAATCTACAGGAATTAAAGCCCGTTTGGTTTTCATCCGGCAGTCATTCCGTAAAAATAAAATATCTTTCATTGCATCGATTGGGAAACTTTTCAGATTACGGGTTTTATTGTATTGCTTTCATAATCGGGGTCAGTGCATTGTAGTCGACAAAATCCACTGCTTTATTAAAAGTTTCTATCATTGCCCTTGTTTCCGCATCTTTCTTTTCTTCCGGAAGATTCTTGGCTTTATTATACAAAAGGGTCATCATGGTTTTGTGTACAAAGTTCAGTTTTTGATAATCAATGCCGCCCCTTAAATGAAAGACAGTCGTGTTCTCCATAATCCGAGGAGGGACTTGCCGTTCAATGGATTTTTTAATATTATTCCTGTTCTCCTCATCTGTTACATCAGCAAGCCCCACGGTAACAATTATTAACTTTGTGTTTTCTTGCAATGCTTTGATAGTTGCCTTTAAACCTTTAACACCGCCTGCATACAAGCCCCCAAAATGTATTACCAAACCGTAACCTGACAGCGGTTTTATATTTTCATAGCTTACACAAGATACACCGGTCATCTCAGAAAATTTTTCTGCGTATCTTTTGGTTGTTCCATATTGGCTGCCATAAACAATCAGTTTTTCCATGCTTCATCTTCTCCATAATTTTGTATTTATTTATTGTAACATATTTTGTTTTATTTATTTTTATTTGGGCACATTTTTGCTGGCGCAAAAACCAGGCTTTCCGCCATTCCGCTGCCGCTCCAGCCGCTTTCTTCACTCCGTTCAGAAAGCGGCCGCCTGCGGCGTGGCTACA
>JAHLFV010000230.1 GCA_018883625.1 Candidatus Treponema excrementipullorum | reverse complement strand
GCAAAACAGAGGAAGCTTTATACTCATAGTAGACCTTTGATTGCAGATGCCAAACTTTCGCTATCCAATCCACAATCCCGAACAATTTCATTACGTTTTCCATGAGCTAAAAATCTATCCGGCAAGGCTTTTATTTCTGTTTTCTTGTTCCGATCATTTTTCAAAACAAGACGTTCCAAGGCTTCGCTGATTCCACCCTTTTCTACACCGTCTTCCACAAAGCAAATTCCACAGTATGGTTCCACAATTTTCAAAAAATACTCTTCATCTATAGGTTTTATAAAGCGAATATTGTATATATCTACATAGATTTCCTGAAGTAACAGACTGCGAGCAGCAGCAAGTACTTCAGAAAACATGCCACCGGTCGTGACAAAAAGCACCTTTTTATCTGCGTTTTCCAAAGAAGAACAGGCGGTGGGAGCGTAATCTTTACAGGATAAAAGCACACCTCGCCCTTCACAAATAGGTTGAGAAAAACCGGTTTGCTCCGAAGGACAGGAGGTTTTAGGGTGACGGATAAGAACGGGAGCCTTGCGCTCTACAGCCCAATCCAAAAGTATTTTTTCTTCCATAGCGGAAGCGGGAGCTGTCAAAATCATGTTGGGGACACCCCTGAACAAAGCGATATCAAAAGCTCCCTGATGAGTTTCCCCATCATCGGGAACAATACCACTTCTGTCCAAAACAAAAATACAGGGAACATCGGGTAACGCTATATCATGAATGACCTGATCAACAGCCCGTTGCATAAAAGTGGAATAAATCGCCACCACAGGTATTAATCCGGAAGCTGCCAAGCCCCCGGCAAATGTAACAGCGTGCTGTTCCGCAATACCTACATCAAAAAATCGGTCAGGATATTTTCTGGAAAAGGCAGCCAGCCCCGTTCCCTTGGCCATAGCCGCCGTAATCGCTACAATTTTTTTGTTTTTTCCCAACTCAACTAAATGATTTGAAAATGCCTCCGTAAAACTTAATGTGTCGAATTTCTCTACAGTACCGTCTACAGTGCAAAAAGGTCCGATACCGTGAAAGGTTGCCGGGTCGTTTTCCGCAAAGCTATAGCCTCTACCCTTTTTTGTTATTACATGAATAACCACAGGTCTATGAAGTTTTTTTACCTGTTGAAAAACAGCTTCCAATTCCTCCACGTTGTGTCCATTAAGAGGACCGACATACTCAAAGCCTAAATCTGCAAAAAGATTATTGGGAAACAATAGCCCCTTCAGAGACCGTTTAAATCGGAAAATAAACTTTGTTATAAATTTATTTACAAAAGGTAATTTATCTACAAAGGTATCTACACCCAAACGGAAAGATTGGTAGGGAGACGTCATTGTGAGCTTACTTAAATATTTGGAAAGAGAACCGGTATTTTCGCTAATGGACATTTGGTTATCGTTTAGAATAACAATTAAATCTTTGGATACAAGCCCACCGTGGGATAAGGCTTCCATAGCCATACCACCGGTCAAAGCCCCATCTCCGATAACAGCGATAACTTTACCCTTTTGATTTTGAAGCCGGCGTCCTACCAACAGACCTAGGGAAGAAGAAACAGAAGTGGAAGAATGCCCTACATCAAAAAAGTCATGAGGACTTTCCGCACGTTTTGTAAAACCGGAAAGACCTCCGTGACGACGAAGGGTCGAAAACTCTTTGTAGCGGCCTGTCAGCAGTTTGTGGGTATATGCCTGATGACTTACGTCCCACACAAAGGCATCCTCAGGACTATTAAACACCCGGTGCATGGCAATGGTCAATTCCACCACTCCCAAATTACTGGCTAAGTGACCTCCATTTTCTCCCACAACTTGGATGATTTTTTTGCGAATTTCGCCGGCTAACTGATATATTTCCTTTTTATTCAACTGCTTTATATCAGCAGGTGATTTTATATTTGATAAAATCGTAATACTACCCTAGCTATCAACAGAATATCTGAAAAACAATCAAAAAAAAGACCGCAGTTTGCACCAAAACAAAATCCACGGTCTTCTTCTCTCATTTAGTCAAACTGAGCACTCATAAGGTCAGAAAAAAGGCAAATTACTTGCTCTTATGACGATTTCGTCTTAACTTCTTCTTTCTCTTATGTGTTGCAATCTTCTGACGCTTTCTTTTTTTTCCGCAAGGCACAATGGCACTCCTTATTGAAAACTTGTTTTATTATCTACCAAAATTATATTTACGTCAATAGGTAAAAACCGTAGTGATACTATCTTATTTCTGCAATATTTTATAAGACTTGTGTCCTTACCTTTTATCTTTAGTACTACAAAACCTTGTAGAGCAGAATCTCCATCAGTCTCCATATTGAGCTTTAATGTCTGCAATTTGATCTCGGATAGCTGCAGCTTCCTCAAAAGCTAGCATGTCAGCATACTCCGTCATCTGTTTTTCCAAAGCTTTGATAAGTTTTTTCCTCTCTTTAGCCACAAACAAATTAGCACTTTTTTTCAAGACAGCAGTTTCTGTTTCCACCGCAGCCTTTTTTTCTTCATTTTGGCGAACCAAAATATCTTCTACTGCTTTGTATACGGTTGTGGGAGTTATGCCGTGTTTTTTATTGTATTCTTCCTGAACCTGACGGCGATGGGCAGTCTCGGCTAGAGCAGACTTCATGGCATCACTGACTTTGTCTGCATACATAACTACCATACCGTTGGCATTTCGGGCAGCTCGTCCGATAATCTGTATCAAACTTGTAGCGGACCGTAAAAATCCTATTTTATCTGCATCCAAAATCGCAATAAAAGACACTTCCGGTAAGTCAATGCCTTCCCGTAACAGGTTAATTCCGATTAATATGTCAAATTCTCCTAAACGAAGCCCCTTCAAAATTTCTACCCGTTCAATAGTTTCCACTTCTGAGTGAATATATTTTACCTTCAGACCTAAACCGTCCAAATATTCCGTTAAGTCCTCCGCCATTTTTTTTGTTAAAGTTAAAAGCAAACACCGTTCTTTTTTTGCGATTCGGGCTTTCACCTCTCCGTATATGTCCTCCATCTGTCCGTCACTGGGACGCACTTCTACAATGGGATCCAGCAATCCCGTGGGACGAATCAGCTGTTCCACCACCTGAGTACTTCTTTGAATTTCCTGTTCTCGGGGAGTTGCCGTTACATAAATCGTTTGATGCACCATATTCTCAAATTCGCTGTACTTTAATGGACGGTTATCCAAGGCACTGGGGAGCCGGAAACCAAAATCAATTAAATTTTGTTTCCGAGAGCGATCCCCTTCATACATGGCACCAATTTGGGACACCGTTACGTGGGCTTCGTCTATCATACACAGAGAGTCAGGAGGAAAATAATGCAATAGGGTAGCCGGCGGCTCCCCGGGAGCTCTATTAGCGATGGGAGCGGAGTAATTTTCTATACCGGGACAGTATCCCATTTCTGTCAACATTTCCAAATCGTAAGAAGTGCGGGTTTTAAGACGTTCTGCTTCCAAAAGTTTACCACTGTTTTGCAAAACTGCAACCCGTTCTTCCAATTCAGTACGTATTCTGTCCGCAGCTGATTTTAGCATTTCAGGGG
>JAHLFV010000229.1 GCA_018883625.1 Candidatus Treponema excrementipullorum | reverse complement strand
ATACTTAAAAGCCGGAAACCTTCTGTAGCTCTAAAACTTATGGAAAATACCGGTATTTTGGAAATGTTTATACCGGAACTGGCCCAATGTCGGGGCGTTGAACAAGCTGACTTTAGAGGATTTCATCAATTCGATGTACTGGATCATCTTTTTTATGCCTGTGACGGAGCTCCCCAAGACAATGAAAATGTTCGATTAGCAGCTTTATTCCATGATATCGGAAAACCTCGGGCAAAGCAGATAGCTACAGCCGAAAACGGTGAAAAAATCATAACTTTTTACAATCACGAAAAATATTCTGAAGAAATCGCCCAAAAGGTACTTACCCGACTCCGTTTTCCTA
Source organism: Candidatus Treponema excrementipullorum (assembly GCA_018883625.1). Lineage (GTDB taxonomy): Bacteria > Spirochaetota > Spirochaetia > Treponematales > Treponemataceae > Treponema_F > Treponema_F excrementipullorum. The sequence goes on along the minus strand of JAHLFV010000229.1, from coordinate 3,728 downwards.
AAGCTCAAATTTCTGCCGTATGTCATTTGATAAAAAATCATATGTTTCATTATGAAAGCAATTGGACAGATGCAGCTGTCAGACGATTTTTACTGCGGGTTACCCCAGAAGCTTTGGACAACCTTTTTGCTTTGAGATTGGCAGATGTATACGGTATGACGAAAACACCGCCCCTTCTGACAAAAGGTCCTTGGGCAGAAAATTTACTGGAACTGAAAGAAAGAATTTCCAAAGAACAAACCCAACAATCTTTGTTGGGCTTAAAGGATTTGGCAGTTTCCGGCAAAGATTTGATTTCGGCGGGAATTCCGGCCGGAAAAACTATGGGAAAAATTTTGCAGGAATTACTAAATACGGTTTTGGATGATCCAAAGCAAAATACAAAAGAACAGCTGCTTTTCATAGCACAAAATATTGCGCGACAGTATATAGACTGTAACGTGTCACACACAAAGGAGAAACTGTGAGAATTACCGGTGGAGAATTACGAGGCCGAATTATAAAATGTCCTGACGGAGTTATACGTCCTGCTATGGATAGAATGAGAGAATCTGTCTTTGCAATTTTGGGAGATTTATCGGGAAAATCCTTTTTGGATTTATTTTCCGGTTCGGGGACTATAGCTATTGAGGCCGTATCTAGAGGTGCATCTCATGTGGAATTGGTAGAAAAAGACACCATCAAAATCGGTACGGTACTAAAAAATGTAGCTGTGACGGAAGAAGAAATGCAAAACAAAATCCACTGTCACTTTATGGCCGTAGAGCTTTTTCTGAAACGCTGTAATAAACAGTTTGACTATATTTTTTGCGACCCACCTTTTCCTTACAAATACCATGAACAGCTCATAAAGACGATTGCAGAGCGTAATTTGTTAACTGACAGAGGGATATCTATGATACATCGTCCCAAAGAAAAGACCATGCCGGATACAATTTTACAGCTAAATTTAACTGATAGAAGAGAATACGGACGTTCTATTGTAGATTTTTATTCAAAATCGCATTGACAATTTATGATATTATGTTAAAATGTTCCCCTGTAAGGCATTCTGTATATGAATAAGGATTTAAAAATTTCTTTTGAAAAATTTCAGAATAAAGAGTCTGTAGGTTTTATAAAATCCTCGGAGAAACCTTCAAAAACACTCACATCTGAGCAAAAAGTTATCCTAAACAGAAAAGGGAATGTTTTATTTAATCAGGGAGATATAGAACAGGCTCGACGAATTTTCCTGACTACCGGATATTCCGACGGTCTGGTTCGTGTCGGTGATTTGTACGTAAAAAACAATAGAGACTTAGAGGCTCTAAAGCTATATATGTTGGCTCATAACCAACAAAAGTCAGAGGCCTTGATAAAAAAAGTGGCAGCTCTGATTTCTCAAATAATAAAGGAAGAGTGAGGGTTTAAAATATGGAGGTGTTTCCTAGTCAAGATTTTATGCCAAAAGAACTGGAAAACGCAGATTCATCGCAGGATAATATAAATCAAGATCCTAAGGGAGCCTTAATTGCAGAGCTTTCCAAGAAAGGGTATCTTTTGCTAAAAGAAAATAAAATTGCTGAAGCCAATGAAGCTTTTAATGCCATCCTTGAACTGGAAGACAATAACAATTATGCCTTAGTAGGATTGGGAGACGCACAACGGAAACAAAACCATTTTCGTGAGGCTATAAATTATTACTCCCAGTGTCTTGTTCATCATGTTTCCAATAACTATGCACTTTTTGGCTTGGCAGACTGCTACAAGGCATTGAATCAATATCCAAAAGCCATAGAAATTTGGGAACAGTATCTCATTCATGACAACAAAAACATCACTGTTTTAACCCGTGTAGCAGATGCCTACAGAAAGATTCGTAATTTTAAGCAGTCAAAACAGGTGTATCTGAAAGTCTTGGATATGGAAGAAAACAATGCTTACGCATTGATTGGCTTGGGGCATTTGCACTATGATTTTAAAGAATACAAAGATGCTTTGTATTATTGGACAAAAATGTTGGAACTTAACCAAGAAAATGCAGATATCAGAATTTTGACTTCTATTGGAAATTGTCACCGAAAGTTAAAGACCTTTGCAGAAGGTATTCCCTATTTTGAAAGAGCATTGGAAATTCAGCCTGATAATTTTTATGCTCTCTTCGGTCTTGCTGACTGTTACAGAGGCATAAATCAGCAATTCAGATCTGTGGAATACTGGAATAAGATTCTTGAAAAAGATCCCTCCAATAAGGTTATTTTAACCCGTGCAGGAGACGCATACAGAAATACCGGCGACTATGAAAAAGCTTCTGAGTATTACAACAAGGCTTTAGACATAGAATTTGATATGTATGCTGTGCTTGGACTTGCTTTAATCAGTAAAAGTTTGGGAAAATACGAAGAAGCCATCAGCAGTTTATCCCGTCTCATTCAGTCTGATCAGAGAAACTACAGATTTTATATCGATTTAGCTGATTGTTATATGAAAATGAATAAAAAAAATTTGGCTATTGAAACCTTGGAAAGCTTTCAACGCTTGGGCTTCAGAAATCAAGCCATAAACGATATGCTGGAAAATATAGTATCTAACCACTATTAAATACACTGTATGGAACAAATTAAAGACTTATACCATTTAGCTGGACTTTTACCGGAAGAAATTGCAGCCATCCCCCATATCGGTCCGTCTTTTCGGGGGATGCAGATTTTTAAGTGGATAGCTTCCGGCGTCACCACTTTTGAGCAGATGAATAATCTGCCAAAAAGTTTACGGGAAGAGCTAAGCAACAATTGCCTTGTAAGATCCTCCCATATCAGTCAAACTCTGAAAGACCCTGATGGTACCATAAAATTGCAGCTTACTCTTCATGACGGTATGGCGGTAGAAACTGTTCTTTTGACGGACCAATCAGATAGAAAAACTGCCTGCGTTTCCTGCCAGGTCGGATGTGCCATGAAATGTGCCTTTTGTCAAACAGGACAGTTGGGCTTTGCCAGAAATCTCAGTACAGCAGAGATTGTAGAACAATTTTTATATCTTGAAGAGGTGGCAGGACCTTTAGATAACATAGTATTTATGGGTATGGGAGAACCCATGCACAATTTAGAGGCAATTAAAAAGGCTGTAATCATATTGACCCATCCTAAAGGACGGAACTTATCCGGTCGTAGGATCACGCTTTCTACTTCCGGTATTGTTTCTGGAATATATGCACTGGCAGATTCTGAACCTGTGATTCGACTGGCTGTCTCTTTGACAACTGCAAACCCACAGCTCCGACAGGAACTGATGCCGGTCACTTTAGGAAATCCCCTACCGGAGTTGAAAAAAGCTATCTCTTATTATACAGAAAAAACGGGCAAACGATGTACATTAGAAGCAGCGTTACTAGCAGGAAAAAATACAGGACAAGACAGTGCCGCACAACTTATAAACTTTGCTCACGGACTAAATGTCCATATAAATCTTATTCCTTGGAATCCTGTTGAGGGATTGCCCTTTCAGGAACCTACCCCAAAAGAATGCAAGGCTTTTATCGAAAAACTGGAAAAAGCTGGTTTAAATGTGACTTTACGTACAAGAAGAGGAAGAAAAATCGGCGGTGCCTGCGGGCAACTGGGAAAAACAAAAGCTCCCTGACCCCTTATTTTCCATGGCTTGAAAAAAAATATTTTTTACTGTATCATTCCGACAGTGTTGTAGTGTACGGGGGGTTACCATGCAGAAAAAGATGTATGTTGCAG
>JAHLFV010000228.1 GCA_018883625.1 Candidatus Treponema excrementipullorum | reverse complement strand
GTTTAGAATTTTATAAGAAGGATTTGTCCTTAAAGCCAAAATTCTTGATACCGCACTTTGAGTTGTTCCAATCTTTTTTGCTATATCCTTTTGTGTCAAACCGTTCAAATCCATTAACATTTCAAAATCATTAATAAAAGAAGCGTAAGCTTCGTTTTCACTTACAAAAGTTTTGAGTTTATTGTCTTTGCTTTCAAGTTGATTAAAAAAATCAGTTAATTCAGACATGTTTTTCTCCTTACCTTATCAAATCTTTATATTTCTTAAGTTTATCTCTTGCAATATCCATTCTTTGCGGCTTTTTTTTATGTTTTAATTCCGCATCCAATAAAATTAAGACATCACTTTTCACATCTAAATTATGATAACAAAAATATAACCTAAACACACCTCCTCGTCGTTTTTTAGGAATTCTCATTTCATGTAATCCATCTCCTAAATCTCTTAAGTGTTCTGATTTATAATATATTGGTAAATCTGTCACTTTTTCTAATTCTATCAAGAATTTTTTAACTGTTACATATAGTTTTGTTTGCTTTTCCAATAAGAATTGAAGTTCCTTCGCTATAACCCCATTAGGAATTCTGCTAAGAGGAAACACTGCCTCATGTTCAATTAAATCAGGGTAGAATACGAATTGCATCTTTCACAACCTATCTCAAATATAGCATATATGCTATATTTGTCAAGTAATTCTTTACTTAAATCTGTTTTTACCCTATTCCCTCCCCGCTTATGCAATAAACTCTGCAATAACAGCCTGTCATTAATTTGACATTCATACTAATACCAGGTATAATATTAGTATGAGTGTCAAAGATGCACCATTAAAAACATCTTCAATCCTTCAAAACCTGGCTCTTGATAATGGTGGAATTATTACTACCAAATCTGCTGAAAAGGCAGGTATTTCCAGAGCCATGTTATCTTATCTGGAAAAAAAAGGCTCTTTAGAGCGTCTTTCAATTGGACAATACATCTTACCTGCTGAAATTCCTGACGAAATGTATTCTCTAAGTCAACGTTCAAAAAATATTGTTTTCTCCCATGAAAGCGCCATGTTTTTAAACGGTTTTAGTAACCGTACACCATTTGAACATTCGTTGACTGTCCCGACAAATAAACAACCTTCTATGGATATAAAAAAGAAATGCAAAGTATATTATATAAAATCAGAATTATTTACCATAGGTCTGATACAAATAAAAACTCCCTACGGAAACTTTGTTCCCTGTTATGACTCTGAACGCACACTTTGCGACATTATCAGAAGCCGAAGCCGATTAGATGAAGAAACATATCTTGAGGGAATAAAACTTTACGCATTGAAAAAAAATAAAAATTTCAGGAATCTTTCCAAATATGCTGAAGCTTTTGGAATATTAAAAAAAGTCAATACTGCATTGGAAGGACTCATATGAAAACAATAACATCCAAAGCAATGAGTCTAAAAGGTAACATAAAAAATCTGGCAAAAGAAAAAAAAGTACTTCCCCAAGTTATCTTGCAAAATTTTATGTTTGAACGTTTTTTACAAAGGCTTTCACTTTCAGAATATAGAAATAACTTTATCATTAAAGGAGGGGTTCTTATTTCATGTTTGGTAGGGTTAGATAGTAGATCCACAATGGATATAGATACAACAATCAAAAACTATCCTCTGACAGAAAAAGATTTAAAAAAAATTTTTGAAGAAATTATCGGTATTCAACTTAATGATAATACTGTATTCTTAATAAAAACAATCAAACCTATACGAGAAGATGACAGGTATGGCGGATTTAGAATTTCTATTGAATCACATTATGATTCAATCATAGTACCTATTTCAATTGATGTAACAACAGGCGATGTAATTACACCTTTCCCTATACTGCGAAATTTTGACTGCATATTGGAACCAAAGTCGTCATACAAAATCCTGACATATCCTACTGAAACAATTCTTGCAGAAAAAGTAGAAACAATATTAAGCAGGGAAAGATTCAATACTCGTCCCCGTGATTTTTATGATATTTTCATTCTCACAAAAACAGAAAAATATGATAGCCCAGTTTTTCAAAAAGCACTCAAAGAAACCTGTATTCACAGGCAAAGCTCAGATATTTTAAATAACTTTGATAGTATTATTTCAAATATAGAAAGTAGTCCTGAAATACTCCAACGCTGGAATAAATACCAAAAAGAAAATTTATATGCAAGAGACATTACATTCTCAATGCTCATAAACTCACTAAGAACACTTCTTAATAATCAGGAGGCGGACTGATGGCAGCGTTTTACACAGAAGCGGATTATGAAAATTCCGTTGTCGAACTTTTTAAAACCGTTCTGGGATACAAGCATCTTTACGGCCCCGATATCCAAGACCGCAATTATTACAGCCCTCTCCTGGAAGAAGAGTTAAAAGCCGCCCTTGCCCGCATCAATCCCGCACTGCCGGAAGAAGCTCTTTCGGAGGCCTATGATAAACTGAGCCGTTTCGAAAACGCTTCTCTTGTTCAAAAAAACGAGGTTTTTACAAACTATATCCGGCAGGGCATCGAGGTTCGTTACCGTACCAACGGAGAGGAAAGAAGCGGCCTTGTTTATCCTGTAGATTTTAAAAATCCCGGCAATAACTCGTTTATTGTTGCCAACCAGTGGACTTTTATCGAAAACTCGACCAAACGCCCCGACATTCTTATTTTTTTGAACGGACTTCCCGTTGTTCTGATGGAATTAAAATCTCTTTCCCGACAGGAAACGGAGGCCGGAGAAGGCTATCTGCAAATCAGAAATTATATGCAGGAAATCCCTTCTCTTTTCATTTACAACTGCATCTGCGTCATTTCCGACCATCTGACCTCAAAAGCGGGAACCATTACCTCCGGCGAAGACCGTTTTATGGAATGGAAAACCAAAGACGGTTCCTACGAAAATACCCGCTATGCCCAGTTCGATACCTTTTTTGAAGGCATTTTTCAAAAAGAAAGGCTTCTGGATATTATCGAAAATTTCATCTGTTTTTCCGATGAGGGAGTCAAACAGTTTAAGATTCTTGCCGGCTACCATCAGTATTTTGCGGTCAAAAAGGCCGTTGAGTCCACCCAAAAAGCGGCTGCCATGGGCGGTAACGGCAAAGGCGGTGTGTTCTGGCACACCCAGGGTTCGGGAAAATCCCTTTCCATGGTTTTCTACGCCCGACTCCTACAGGACGCTTTGGACAGTCCCACCATTGTGGTCATTACAGACCGCAACGATTTGGACGACCAGCTTTACGGCCAGTTTATCAAGTGCCGAAAATTCCTGCGTCAAAAGGCTGTTCAGGCAGAAAGCCGGCTTCATCTCCGTCAGTGGCTTGAAAACCGCAAGGCAAACGGCATTATTTTTACCACAATGCAGAAGTTTGAAGAGTCTTCGGAACCGCTTTCTTTACGGCGCAACATCATTGTCATGGCGGACGAGGCTCACCGCAGCCAGTACGGACTAAAAGAAAAAGTGGATGCCAAAACCGGACAAATTAAAACGGGAACCGCCCGGATTATCCGGAACACACTGCCCAACGCCACCTACATCGGTTTTACGGGAACACCGGTTTCCGCCAAAGACCGCAACACCCGGGAAGTGTTCGGCGACTATATCGACATCTATGATATGACCCAGGCCGTAGAAGACGGTGCCACACGGCCGGTTTATTACGAAAGCCGCGTTATCAAACTCAAGTTTGACGAAGCGACCCTTGCCTTAATCGATAAAGAATATGACATTATGGCCAACAATGCCGATCCGGAAGTCATCCGGCAGAGCAAACAGGAGCTTTCCCGGATGGAAGCGGTTCTCGGCAACGACACTACCATCCATTCTCTCGTAACCGATATTCTCGATCACTACGAAAATTTCCGGGAAAATCTTTTAACGGGCAAAGCCATGATTGTGGCCTACAGCCGTTCCATCGCCATGAAGATTTACCGGCAGATTCTCCGGATGCGTCCAAACTGGACGGAAAAAGTCAAAGTTGTCATGACCGAATCCAATAAAGATCCGGAAGAATGGCGTCCGGTTATCGGGAATAAGCACAAACGGGACGAACTGGCAAAAGAGTTTAAAGATAATGACAGTCCCCTGAAAATTGCCATCGTGGTTGATATGTGGCTGACGGGATTTGACGTGCCGTCTCTGGCAACGATGTATATTTACAAGCCTATGGAAGGCAGCAATCTGATGCAGGCCATTGCCCGGGTCAACCGTGTATTCCGGGACAAGGAAGGCGGGCTGATTGTAGATTATGTGGGGATTGCCGGCGCCCTCAAGCAGGCAATGAACGACTACACTACCCGGGATCAAAAGAACTACGGCGACACCGACATTGCCAAAGGGGCTTATCCCAAGTTCATGGAAAAACTTCAGGTTTGCCGGGATTTATTCCACGGATTTGATTACACCCTCTTTCTCTCCGGAACAGATCTAAACCGTTCAAAAACCATCAGCGGCGGAGTCAACTTCATTCTCTCCCCCGAAAAACAGCAGGATAAAGAACTTTTCTTAAAAGAATCACTGCTTTTAAAACAAGCACTTTCCCTTTGTTCTTCCCTCGTACAGCGTGAATTACGAATCGAAGCGGCTTTTTTTGAATCCATACGGGTTCTTCTCATGCGGCTGATGAATCAGGGAGACAGGCACAAAATCAGCCTGCCGGAAATGAATGAAAGAATCAATGCGCTTTTGCAGTCTTCCATCAAGTCTGACGGTGTAATCAATCTTTTTTCCGACATCAAGCAGGAGTTCAGCCTTTTTGATCCGAAATTTCTGGAAGAGATTTCCAAAATGAAGGAAAAAAATCTTGCCGCGGAACTTTTGAGGCGGCTGATTGAGGAACAGATAAAAATATACCGCAGAACCAATCTGGTCAAATCGGAGAAATTCAGCGAAATCATTCAGGGAACCATGAACAAATACCTGAACGGAATGCTCACCAATGAAGAAGTCATTGAAGAGCTTTTAAAGATGGCAAAAGAGATCTCCGCATCCGGCAAAGAAGGCGAAGCGTTAGGACTGACTGCCGATGAACTTGCCTTTTATGACGCTTTAACCAAACCGGCCGCCATCAAAGATTTTTACGAGAATGAAGAGCTGGTAGCCATCACCAAGG
>JAHLFV010000227.1 GCA_018883625.1 Candidatus Treponema excrementipullorum | reverse complement strand
GTTTTAATCGCAGCCAAAACGGTAACAGACCAAACAACGGTCAGGGAAATCAGGGCGGATTTAACCGCGGCACCCGTATGGGCGGTATGGGTGGACCGAGACCCGGTTTTGGTGGCGGTGTTCCTGCTCCTATTGAAGAAGCAAAGAAGGTACCTGCAAAGAAAACCTTTAAGGGTAAAAAGCCTGTATATCGTAAGGATCGGGATGAAGAAAACTTCATAGAGGACAAACTTTTTAACCAAAAGAAAAAGACAGCTACTGTAGCCAGTTCTGTACCTGCTTCCATAGAAATTATGGAAACAATTTCCGTATCGGATTTGGCAAAGAAAATGAATCTAAAAGCCTCCGAAATTATCGGAAAACTTATGACTATGGGAATGATGGTTTCCATTACCCAGTCCATCGATGCAGAAACAGCTATCCTTTTAGCTTCCGAATATAACTGCGATGTTCATATTGTCAGTTTGTATGATGAAACAGTGATAGAAAGTGATGTGGGCGAAGAAGGGGATGAAGAGATCCGACCTCCCGTCGTTACAATCATGGGTCACGTTGACCACGGTAAGACAAAAACTTTGGACGCTATCCGCAGTACTCGGGTTGCAGAAGGGGAGTTTGGTGGTATTACCCAACACATTGGTGCCTACATGGTAGAAACTCCTAAGGGACGGATTACCTTCTTGGATACTCCCGGTCACGAGGCTTTTACTATGATGCGTGCCCGTGGTGCCAAAATAACTGATATCGTTGTTCTTGTTGTTGCTGCCGATGACGGTGTTATGCCTCAGACCATAGAAGCTATCAACCATGCCAAGGACGCAAAAGTACCGATTATTGTTGCTGTCAACAAAATCGATAAGCCGGAAGCAAACCCTGACAGAGTTAAGACTCAGCTTTCTGATTTAGGCCTAGTTCCGGAAGATTGGGGTGGAGATACTCAGTTTGTACATATCAGTGCTCTCAAAAAAGAAGGTTTGGATGACTTGTTGGATGCCATTCTTTTGCAGGCAGAAATGTTGGAGCTTAAAGCTACATGGAATTGTCGTGCCGAGGGAAAAATTATTGAATCTCGGGTAGACCATGGTAGGGGTGTTGTTTCCACTGTTATTGTTGAGCGGGGAACTCTTTCTACAGGGGATCCTTTCGTAGCCGGTATATATTCCGGTCGCGTTCGTGCTATTTTCAACGACAGGGGAGAAAAAATCGACAAGGCAACTCCCAGTATGCCGGTAGAAATTTTGGGTATGGAATCTATGCCCAATGCGGGAGATCCTTTCCAGGTTACCGATACGGAAAAAACTGCTCGGTCAATTTCTTCAAAACGACAGGAGTTAAAGCGTTTTGAAGATGCAAAGAGTGTACGCAAAGTCACCTTGGATAATCTTTATGACACCATTGATGCTGGTGAGGTTATGGAATTAAAGGTTATTATTAAGGCCGACGTTCAGGGTTCTGCAGAAGCTTTGAAATCTTCCTTGGAAAAATTATCAACAAAAGATATTCGCCTTGTAGTTATCCATTCTTCTGCCGGTGCCATCAACGAAAGCGACGTTATGTTGGCGGCAGCTGACTCCAATGCCATTATCATTGGATTTAACGTTAGACCTACACCGAAGGCTAAAGTATTAGCTGACCAGGAAAAGGTTGATATCAGAAAATACAATGTTATCTACAAATGTGTTGAAGAAATCACCTTGGCAATGGAAGGTATGTTGAAGCCTGACGTAAAAGAAGAAGTAATCGGTATGGTAGAAGTTCGGGATACATTCCGTGTACCAAAAGTGGGAACCATTGCCGGTGCCTATGTTATGCAAGGGCTTGTTAAACGGACTGCCAGCGTAAACGTTATCCGGGAAGGTATTGTTATTTATACCGGAAAGATTTCTTCACTGAAGCGATTTAAAGACGATGTAAAAGAAGTTACTACCGGATATGAATGCGGTATCGGCATTGATAGTTGGCACGATATCCAGGTAGGAGACCAATTGGAAGTCTTTGAATTTGTGGAAGTAGCCCGCAAACTCAGTGATACGGTAGAAAAAACCGAGGAAGAAGCATAAGCATGGGTTCTTTTAGACTTATTCGTCTCGGAGAACAAATCCGGGAAGAAATATCAAAGATGATTATGTCTCGGCAAATCAAAGATCCCCGTGTGTCCACATTCTTGTCTATAAACAGAGTGGAGGTATCCGGGGACTTAGGATATGCCAAGGTGTATGTGTCTAGCTTTTTAAGTAAAAAAGAAACGGAAAAAGGTGTACGGGGTCTGCAAAGTGCAGCAGGCTTTATTCAGTCTTCAATCGGGAAGAAATTGACTATTCGCCAGTTTCCAAAACTGACTTTTATTATGGATACCAGTATAAAAGACGGTTTTGAAATGGTGCAAAAGTTAAATAAATTGGAGGCTGAAGAAGCAGCCGTAGCCGGTCAAGCGGATGTCATATCTGAATCTTCTGATGCGAATTCCGGAACACAGTCTGTAAGAGAAGAGGATATATAAACTGTCTGGGATAAAAACTACTCCTTCCGGGGTTTTACTTTTGTCAAAGTTTTCGGGAATAACAAGTTTTTCTTCTCTGGGTGCCGTAAAAAAAGTATTCCATACCGGAAAGGTAGGGCATACAGGGACTTTGGATAGCTTTGCGGAAGGGCTTTTAGTGGTTTTGGTGGGAAAACTGACCCGTTTGGCTCCTTTTATTACGGCTACCGATAAAACATATCAAGCTGTGGTGCGTTTTGGTGTAGAAACAGATACCCTAGAGATAACCGGAAAGGAGACGGCTAGAGGTGTAATTCCCTCCCGGCAACAACTGGAAGAAGTGTTATCTCAGTTTGTAGGAACCATTTCACAAAGACCGCCGGAATTTTCCGCCCTTCATGTGGGGGGAAAACGGGCCAGTGATTTGGTGCGGGAGGGAAAATCCGTAGAAATGCCTCTGCGGGAAGTTACCATCAACAGTATTGCATTAAAAGAGTTTTGTGGCGAATATGCTTTGTTGGAGGTATCTTGTTCAAAGGGTACCTATATTCGTTCTTTAGCCAGAGATATCAGTCACAGTTTAGGTACGTGTGGTTATCTTGCGGCGCTACGACGAACCGGAGTGGGACCTTTTGTTTTGGAACAGGCTGTGTTTGCAGATAAAATGTCTCCTTTTACTGTAGACAGCAGGGGAATATCTCAAAGGGAACAAATTTTTTCGGAAGAAGATTACAATCTTATCGAAAAATCATTGATTGAATTTACTCCTTCCTTTGCTACCCAATGTAATTTGAGTCCCGTCACCTTGAAAAACGATTTTTTGCATGCATTTATGAACGGAAAACCTCTTAAGAAAAATTGGTTTATAAATTCCGGCGGAGAAGTGTATAAGGAACTTCCTCAAGGATATGTAGCGGTCTTTTCTTGTCAGGGAGCATTTGTTGGAATGATAGAGGTCGGTGAGGGGCGTATCACATATTGTTTTGTAGTCCCCTCTCTCTAATGAAATACAGAACAGTCTATGGAAAGTGCCAGAAGAAATGAATGTATATACCTGGGATGATATAGAGAACGGAAAGTTTCTGTCAAAAGATGAGTTAATGGCTAAAGGCTATCATGGTACTGCAGTAACAGTAGGTGCTTTTGACGGTGTGCATCGAGGTCATAGGGCTTTGTTTGATGCAGTTCTCAGTCAGCATGAGATGTCCGGTGTTGTTACATTTAGGTTCCCCCCAAAAGTAAAAACTATGGCTGAAAGTTTTGCCGGCTCCCTTTCTACTCTGGATCAGCGGTTAGAGTGCTTTAAAGCATTAGGTATGGATTTTGTTTTGGTCATTGACTTTTCTGGTGATTTCGGTAGAATGAAAGGCGATACCTTTTTGCAATTGTTAACGGACAGATTGCACATGGTGTATTTAGCTGAGGGAGCCGATTTCCGGTGCGGATATAAGGGTGCTGTAGGAATAAGAGAAATCAAAGAGTTTGCCTACAGTCACGGAATTGTGTTTCAGGAAATTCCTTCCGTTATGGAGGGTGAAACAAAAGTCAGTTCTTCCGAAATAAGAAAGGCTTTGCTTGCAGGAGATACAAAAAAAGCGGCTACCTTGTTAGGGTACGATTACACCTTGGATG
>JAHLFV010000226.1 GCA_018883625.1 Candidatus Treponema excrementipullorum | reverse complement strand
AACGCAGAGGATTTGTATTTCAATCTTCAGAAATATACGGAGGACAGGCCGGAGCTTGGGACTATGGCCCGGTAGGTATCGAGTTAAAGAAAAACATTCAGAATGCGTGGTGGAAGGAAATGACCCAACTCCACGATAACATCGTAGGTCTTGATGCTGCCATTTTGATGCACCCCAGAGTTTGGGAAGCCTCCGGTCACGTGGCAAACTTTTCTGATCCCTTAGTTGACTGTAAACAGTGTAAAATGAGATTCAGGGCAGATACCATGGATCAAACAGCTTTGGCAGAAAAAAAATGTCCAAATTGTGGCGGTGAGTTGACAGAGCCCCGAGCTTTTAACCTGATGTTTAAAACCCATATCGGTCCGGCAGAAGACAGCGCTAGTATCGTCTATCTCCGTCCTGAAACAGCACAGGGTATTTATGTAAACTACAAAAATATCATCCAATCTAACAGAATGAAAATTCCTTTCGGTATTGCACAGGTAGGAAAGGCTTTCCGTAACGAAATAGTAACCAAAAACTTTATTTTCCGAACTTGTGAATTTGAACAAATGGAAATGCAGTTCTTTGTAAAACCGGGAGAAGACGATAAGTGGTTTGAATACTGGCGAGAACAGCGCTGGAATTTCTACAAAAAATACGGTATTCGCATGGAAAAACTTCGGTGGTATCATCACGAAAAACTCGCTCACTATGCAAAAGATGCCTATGACATAGAGTACGAATTCCCCATGGGATTCCAGGAGTTGGAAGGTATTCACAACAGAACCAATTTTGACCTAACCCGTCACACTGAATATTCCGGTAAAGATATGCAGTATATCGACCAAGATGACGGAAACAAGAAATATATTCCATATATCATTGAAACATCAGCCGGTTTGACACGAAATCTGTTGATGTTCCTTTGTGATGCCTACGAAGAACAGAATGTAGCAAAAGAAGGTGAACCGGAAGATTACAGAACAGTGCTCCACTTCCATCCCAAAATTGCCCCTATCACTGTTTCTGTTCTGCCCCTCATGAAAAAAGACGGACTGGCTGAGTTAGCAGTGGAAATTCAAAATGAATTGAAAGAAGATTTTGTTACTGACTATGACCAGTCAGGAACTATCGGTAAACGGTACAGAAGAGCCGATGAGATAGGAACCCCCTTCTGTGTCACTGTAGACCATGATACAAAGGAAGACGGAACAGTAACCATTCGTTTCCGAGACTCCATGGAGCAAGTACGCGTACATCGCAGCGAGCTGGTTGCAAGACTTCATCAGGAAATTAAAAACTATAAGCGTGTTTAATAGGTCATGGAATACGTAGCACTTGGAAATACCAATATGCTGGTAAGCCGTATCGCCTTTGGAGCCTACGGCTTACAAAATCTTCAATCTGATGACGAGGCAATATCCCTTGTTCGTTTAGCGTATGAAAAAGGTATTAACTTTTTCGATACTACCAGATCAAAACCGGAAAGTGAAAAACGTTTAGGGCTTGCTATACAATCCATGAAACGAGAAGATTTTGTAATCACTACAAAAACAATTTCCGATAATCCAAAACAAATAGCTTCCGACATAGAAGAGAGTCTTTTCTGTTTACAAACGGACTATGTAGATTTATATCAAATCGAAAATTTTTCGTTTGTACCTCAGGTAAAAAGTACGGACGGAATTTTTTCTGCTTTGGAAAAAGCAAAAAAAGCGGGAAAGATTCGTCATATAGGATACACGACAGATTCTTATGAATTGGCTTTAGAGGCAATAGATATCGGACTTTTTGAAACAATACAATTTCCCTTTAACATACTTTTACCCGACTCATGTCATAATATTCCGGCATTATGCGAAAAAAAGGACATCGGTTTTATGGCCATGCGTCCTTTGTGCGGAGGTATTGTTACAAACATACCACTAGCTTACGGTTTTATCAGACAATTTGAAAATGTTGTGCCACTATGGGGAATCCGCACAGAAGAGGAACTAAATCAAATACTATACTTTGAAGCTCACCCACCAGTCGTGGATGAACAGTTTTTTAAAGAGGTAAAAGAAGTTCGAGAGCGATTTTCTTAGTCTATATGCCCTGCTTTAGATAAATCACTTAATTCCTGCTTATTCAAGACACGAATTATTTTCACACCCTCTTCACTGGTTTTAATAACGCCGTCACCGTTCTTTTTTCCTATGATCCGCACAACAGGATTTTTGGGGTTTTCAGGATTGACATCGATTACTTTGGCAACCTTCCCGTCAGAGAGAAAAACGTAAGAACCGATGGGAAACAAAGACAGGCTATACAGCAATGCTTTGATTATAGTTTCATCATATTGCTTTGATTTGTTTTGCAACAACTCCACCATAGCTTCAAAGCTTGTAGCCATTTCCTTGTACGATCTGGGAGCTGTAATTGCATCATAAGAACAAACAACCGAGATAATCTTTGCATAAAGAGATATTTTATCTCCCATAATATGACGGGGATAACCTGTACCGTTTTCTTTCTCGTGATGTTCCAACACTGCAAGACATATATTCAAGGGCATGTCAAACCCTTTTAAAATCGTGTAGGAAATAATCGGGTGAGCATTCAAAAGATTCTTCTCCGCAGGTGATAACCGATGTTGAGACAGATACAACTGAGACGGCAACCGAATCATGCCGATTTCGTGTAATAAGCAAGCAATGCCTAGCTCTACTAACTTTGCACTGGGAAAACGAAGCTGAATACCGATGGTTATTGCCAAAATTGTGGATCGAAGAGAGTGACTGATGAGAAAATGTTGCTCATCTTCTCCTTGGTTAGGTACTACCTGCAATACATAGCGTCTGTTATCTCGGACAAATACACATATCTCTTTGATTTTTTCAGACAGAGCTAATAAATCTATTTCCTTATGAGTTGCATAATAAGTGTATAAATCAAATACATAACTCAAATATTCGTTATAGAGTTTTTGTACAAGAGCCTGCTTGTTATCTTCATTGGTGATAACCGATAAATCAATTTTTTTGATAGTATCAAGTTCATGGTCTCTACCAGAAACATCACTGATAATGCCTTCTGTGTCAAAATCATCCGTAATGTCAGATGAAAGTTCTTCTGTCACTTGCACCGAAGAATTTTCTGTAGAAGTAGAAGAGGTATTCGTTCTTTCAGAGGCAACAAAAAAATTCTGGGGTTCATTAGACTCAACACTGACTAATTCACCCTTGCTGTATACATCATAAAACTGCCATTCCATCAAAGCAGTAAGTATAGACTGCGTAACTTCCTTTTTTTTGGGCAAAAGAAGAAAAGTGTTGTCTATCGATACGTCATCGGTAAAATAACTATTTGCTTTAATATCTGCAACCTTAAAAGAATTCATGTCCGCCTCACTGATACAACGTAATTATACATTCTCACTGATAAGTATGATAACACAAAAAGTTCCATAATTCTACAAAAAATCACATTTTATGAAAAAAAACTACCTTAGTCACAAACAAAAGATTGTAAAAATCCTCCCATCCTAGGAAAACGTTGATAGTATCATAAAAGATGATATCAAAATAAAACAACAAATTTAAAAAAAAAGCTGCCAGCAGAAAATGCGCTGCCAGCAACCTACAACAGACATATACGGATCACCCAAAGACGTCTGGATGTCGTAACCGTCCTTACGTGTTCCGCTCACTTATACTATCGGTAACAGAAAAAAGGGCTTTAACAAAAAACTGGATTTTTTATCTTTTTTTTGATAATTTTTTTTTATGAATAGTCATACGGAAAAACAGGAGCTCAGGAAAAAAATAAAATCCCTATTGACTCAAAATACTGACACTTCACTGTATACCCTAGATCACGTATTTTCCTGGCCTTTCTATCAACAAGCTACCTATATATTAGCTTATGTGGCTTTAAAATCAGAACTATCTCTGACTCCAATCATAGAAACATCCATAAAAGACGGAAAAACCGTATATATTCCGAAAGTAAACACTCACACAAACACCATGGAGTTTTATCGACTAGACAATTCAATTCCTTGGCAAAAACAAGTTACCTGCGGGTATTACGGTATTCTGGAGCCAAAAGACAATTTGCAAATCTTTGACTACAGAAATTTCACGGAACTTTTACTTTTTTTCTTTCCGGGAATGGCTTTTTCTTTGCAAGGAGACCGGTTAGGAAAGGGAAAAGGCTTTTACGATACGTATTATCAACTTCACATAGATTTTCTAAAAGCCCAACCCCATATTACCGTAGGTGCATGTTTTGATTTTCAAATCCAAGATACTATTCCCAAGGAAAGTCATGACATTTCCGTCTCATATCTTTTAACACCTACAAACTTGTATAAATGTCAGTAAAAAAGACTGCCAGGTATTGACATTTTTTCTGTCATGGTATAGTATCTCTCTTGTGTTCAGCAATGCTAAAGCAACACTGAACAATGCTCCCTTAGCTCAGTCGGTAGAGCAACGGACTGTTAATCCGTTTGTCGCTGGTTCAAGCCCAGCAGGGGGCGTTTTTTTTACCCTTTCAGATATTTTCCGTCTCTTTTAAACCTAATTTTGTCCTATACCAACTCATTGCACAAGGTTTGCCGGGGTGTTATACTTCCCACTATGGCACGACAAGTTTCAGCAGATTTATTTCAACTTATTTTTATCTTTTTTAAGATCGGAGCAGTAACTTTTGGCGGGGGTACAGCCATGCTACCTATTTTGGAACACGAACTTGTTCACAAAAAAAAGTGGACTACGGTGGATCAGCTTTTGGATTATTACACCATCGGACAATCTACACCGGGTATTATTGCTGTTAATGTGGCAACCTTTATAGGATACAATAAACAAAAAACCTTGGGAGCCGTAGTTGCCACGGCCAGTATTGTAACACCTTCTTTGTTGATTATAACTTTTTTAGCTGCTTTTATCAGTAATTTTTCCGAAATCCTATGGGTACAAAAAGCTTTATCGGGAATAAATATAGCCGTAACGGCCCTTTTAACCAAATCTGTATGGGATTTCGGAAAACGGACTGTAAAGAATTTTTTTTGTGTTGTATTATATCTTGCTGCGTTTATAGCCATGTTTTTCTTTCACGTTCATTCCGTCATAATTATTTTAGTCAGTATTTTTTTAGGAATAGCATACTCACATATAAACAGTAAGAATAAGATAGAAAATGGAGAGGACTTTAAAAAATGACTTTATTGGGTTTAATGGCTACATTTTTTTATATTGGTTTATTTACTATAGGTGGTGGCTTGGTAGCGGTCACCATAATGTACAAGCCTATTGTTGAAGGCGGTTTGATTTCAGCAGAAGAATTTTACAATATGTTGGCTATATCTGAATCCACTCCGGGGCCTATTGGTATAAACTTAGCAACATACATCGGATACAATCTTTTTGGAGTAGGAGGAGGTATTGCCACTACCGCAGCCACAGTACTTCCTTCTCTCATTGTTATAATTTTAATAGCAAAATACTTCCCTGCTTTC
The DNA here is from genome assembly GCA_018883625.1 of Candidatus Treponema excrementipullorum. GTDB lineage: Bacteria > Spirochaetota > Spirochaetia > Treponematales > Treponemataceae > Treponema_F > Treponema_F excrementipullorum. Next base: position 9,689 of record JAHLFV010000226.1, on the reverse strand, counting down.
AAAGACAAACCTATTGTTCAAAATGCCATGGGAGGTCTGAAACCTGCCGTCAGTGGCATGATCCTTGTAGCCATGGCACAGGTTTTTATTCTGTCTGTTCTTAATATCCCGCTGTTCCAAGAAACAAAAAATCTTGTATCTTTGATTCGGATCCCCAATGCCTTGTTTTACCTTGGGGCTACGGTAATTTTGTTCAAAACAAAACTCCATCCCCTTATTGTAATCCTTTTGGGGGCTGTATTCGGCATTCTGTTTTTATAATTATACATCCAAGAGAAACAGGTTATACAGATCCCAATAAAAAAAGCTTTCCCCGGTAAGTAATGGGGAAAGCTCATTATAAAAATAAAAGTATATCAGTTTTTCAATAATTCTGCGGCAGAGGCTACAACACCAGCCATGCTTTGTATTTCGGAAGGAATAATTATTTTTGTTGCCGTACCGTTAGCTACTTTCTCAAAGGCTTCCAAACTGCGCAGACGAATAACACCATCATCCAGCTGAACTTCTTTGATTTTTGCCAATCCCTCTGCCGTGGCTTTTTGTACAGCCAAAATAGCTTCCGCCTCACCTTCTGCTCTGCGGATGGCAGCCTCTTTTTCAGCTTCAGCCTCCAAAATCATGGCAGCCTTTTTTCCTTCTGCAACAAGAATAGCAGATTGCTTTTGACCTTCAGCAATAAGAATGGCCTCCCTTCGCTCACGCTCAGCCCTCATCTGCTTTTCCATTGCTTCCTGAATACCTTCCGGCGGAATAATATTTTTTACTTCAACACGATTTACCTTTATACCCCAAGGATCTGTCGCTTCATCAAGAATACTTCTCATTCTTGTATTTATCAAATCACGACTGGTCAATGTTCCGTCAAGTTCCAACTCACCGATAATATTTCGCAAAGTGGTAGCAGAAAGATTTTCTATAGCATTCAAAGGATTTTCTACCCCATAGGTATACAGTTTCGGATCCGTTATCTGAAAATAAATAACGGTATCTATCATCATAGTAACATTATCACGGGTGATAACGGGCTGAGGCGGAAAATCAAGAACCGTTTCCTTAAGAGAAACCGTTTTAGCAACCCTGTCTATCAAGGGCATCTTTATATGTAAACCGACACCCCATGTTGTCAAATATCCACCCAATCTTTCAATAATTACAGCTTTGGATTGGGGGACAATACGAATGTTTCTTACAATAAGCAACAAAATAAAAATAAAGACCGCAATAACAATATACAACATCGTTTTTTTACTCCTCTTTCAGGGGTTTGATATACAAAGTTACCCCTTCTACTTTTTCTATAATACCTTTTTCACCCTCTTGAAAAGACGCTCCCTTAACAGCCAGAGCACTCCAAGATATTCCTTTTACCTTAACTTCACCTTTATCAAAGTCAGAAAAAGGCTTGATTACAACGACTTTTTCTCCCAACAGAGCATCGGTATTTGTCTTTGCTTTACCGATTTTTAACTTTTTCTCTGCAATAGGACGGGTAAAAATCAACATGAGCGTGGAAATACACAGGAAGATAAGTACCGTCCAGCCAACAGGAATAGGCAGAAATGACACAAAAATCATTATCAAACTGCCTAAGGCAAACCAAATAGTTACCAAATTAAAGGTTGTAACTTCAATAAGGGTAAAAACCACGGCAAGACCAAACCATATCCACGGCATGTAAGCCACTATAGATTCAAACATGAGACCATTATGAAATTCCCCTGTCAATTTGTCAATACAAATATTTTTAACAAATTTATTTTCATTTAATACAATGCTTTATACTCATTTTGTATTTTTATTACAGTATTGACCCATAGGCATAACTTATCGTATAGTAGAGATATGTCTAAGACTAAGGAAAAATCAGAAAATACGGGTAATTTTTTTCAAAGGCTTATTGATTCGATTTTTAAATCCAATGACCCCGAGTTTGAAAAAAAACGAATGTTAAAAAACATTTATAAGGATCTCAATAAAACAAAGTATAAATTCTATCGGTATACTTCTGAAGAAGTACTGCCGGGGTTTGCCAGGCTTTTTTTCACTATATATAAAACTATATCTCCCTGCCGAATTTATTTTCCGGGAAACCAAAATCCAAACCTATACAAGACACTGGTCATTAATGCTCTTCTCTCAGACAAACAAATCGAAATAATTGAGAATTTACGGGAAGATAATATCATAGAAGAGGCAAAATCCACCTCTTTAGATCAATTACAGGGACTTGTACGGGAACGGTGCAATTCATTGTACACACAATTCGATTCGAATCTTATAAATCGAATAGATACATTGTATTCTCAACTTATGGTTTTTAAAGCCTTCTGTGAATACGACTACTACTTCTTACTAAGAAAATTCTGTTCTTCTTTGCAAGAAAATAATTTTTCCGTTACCCCTACCTTTGAGCCCATCACAGGGCGATACATTGTTGATGATTTACAAGAATTCATTAACATAGCATGGGGAGTAACAGAATTTGAAATATGGAATGATTTGTTCACTCTTCTAAAGCAGATAAAAAGTGCAGAAGGAATTTCAAAAGGTGCTTGGAATAAAATTGTTAATAAGATACGGGAAATAAGAGTAAACCATGTTTTTGAAATGATGTTAAAGCTTATCATGCAGAATCCTGTTTATGAGCCTAAAACAACATCTTTCCAAGAGCATATTGCAGAAAAATACATAGAAAGTATTCAGCAACAGGCAGAAAAAACTTTAAGTCAAATAAAACAACAACAGCGGTCAAACAAAATCGATAATTTGGTAACATCTATTTTCGGAACAACTTCCATCGAGCGGATGAAAAACTATACCGAAAGCCAAAGTTCTTTTTTTGAACGGAAAAAGGTGGGTGGATATATCTATCATCAACCCATGAATTACATGAGAGCGTTTTTGCTGGATTACATAAAAAAAGACGTTCGGGAACTGGCAGATTTGCTTTTGGTACGGGGTAAATGGACATCTTCCAGCCTGGCAGCTCCCATGTCAGAGGCCTATAATAACTTATTGGAAGCTTCAAACAAGATAATCGACTTTGATAATTCTTTAGATGAATCCTCACAACTGGCGATGAAACTGAAAAATCTCGGTGCCCGTTGCGACAGGGACAAAGAAGCAGCCAATATTTTGCACACGATTCTCAACGATGTCAATTCGGAAGCCAGAGGATTATTGATTTCTGCCACTCAGGATTTAATAACTTTGGCAAAGAATCTAAAATTTGTTTTGGAAGATAAGGAAAGTACCAATCCTCAGACTATTATCAATTGGAAAGAGTTAGAGCACTTTGCAGACTTTTCCATAAAAGACAAAGGTGTAGATGTATATAAGCAGTTACATAAATTTGTTTTGTTGATGAAAGGTTTTTTGGACAACAAAGGCTGATTTTTAGGTATTCAGATACTTATCGTAAAAATACTCTTTCGATCTGTTTTGCAGAACTGACACATGTGGTGGAATATACGTATGAAAAACAAGGTCATTATAGAAGGACTGCGGGATGGTTTACCTATTGGATTGGGGTATTTTGCAGTAGCCTTTTCTTTAGGCATTGTAGCACGGAATGCACAGGTTACACCCATACAGGGATTTATTGCCAGTATACTAAATTTAGCTTCTGCCGGAGAGTACGCATTGTTTACTTCCATGGCTCAAAAGGCAAGTTTTTTTGAAATTGCTCTTATCACCCTTGTTATCAATGCCCGCTATTTACTGATGAGCTGTGCTTTAACACAAAAATTTGACGAAAAAACATCTTTAACTCACCGCTTATTGGTAGGCTTTGGCGTCACTGATGAGATATTCGGTATAACTATTGCCCGAAAAGGGCCTTTGAATCCCTACTACAATTACGGAGCAATCCTTATTGCAGCTCCCTTATGGAGTTTAGGAACAGCTTTGGGGATATGGGCTGGGGATTTATTACCAACAAATGTAGTCAGTGCCCTTTCTGTTGCCCTGTACGGCATGTTTTTAGCAGTTATTGTACCGCCGGCAAAAAAACATACAGTGATAAAGATAGCAGTATTAATAAGCTTTCTTTCCAGTTATCTGTTTTACATTATTCCTTACGTGAAGAATCTATCCGGAGGTACTAAAACCATTATTCTGACGGTAAGTATATCTGCCTTACTGGCTGTTATTAAACCTGTTCCATCAGATATAACTTCAAACAAAACAGAGGACACAACTCATGAATAACACGCTTTATAATTATATTTCCATTTTGGTTGCATTTATTGTTTCCTATTTGATACGGGTTTTACCGCTGACTCTTATCAGAAAACCTATAAAGAGTAAATTTATTCAATCCTTTTTGTATTATGTGCCCTATGTTACGCTTTCCGTTATGACGTTTCCGGCAATACTCCAGGCAACGCAAACTCCCCTTTCTGGGGCTTTGGCCCTTGCTATCGGTTTGATTCTTTCCTATGTGGGAGCCGGTCTCTTTCCCGTCGCCTGTTCCTGTTGTGCCATAGTTTTTATTGCAGAACTATTTTTAGTTTAAAAAAAGAGCTGTCTATACGTTTTACAAACTTTCCAGACAGCCACTTTTTACCTCTTAAGGTACTTATTTTTTAGAATACAGGAACAACCTCTCCGTTAGGATATCGCTGCGCAATAAAATCCTTTATCTCCTGACTCTGGAGAGCCTTTACCAAAGCAACGATTGCAGGATTGTTCTGATTTCCATCCTTAACTGCAATAATATTTACGTACGGAGAATCGGCACCCTCTACATACAAACCGTCAACACTGGCAATGAGCCCGGCAGGAATAGCATAATTTCCGTTAATAACAGCAGCATCAACATCTGACAAGATCCGGGGCATGGTAGCTGCTTCCAATTCGGTGAATTCAAATTTTCGAGGATTTGCTGTTATATTTAAAGGTGTAGCCTCAATTCCGGCAGCAGGATTCAATTCAATAAGTCCGGCAGACTGCAACAACAATAAAGCTCGACCTTCATTGGTAGGATCGTTGGGAATTGCAACCTTACCCCCCTGTAATTGATCCAAAGAATCTACTTTTTTTGAATACAAAGCCATAGGTTCAATGTGAATTCCCCCGGCACTAACCAAGTTATAATTTCTTTCTTTATTGAAAGAATCCATGTAAGGCAAGTGCTGGAAGAAGTTAGCATCTATCTGGCCACTTTCAAGAGCTTCATTGGGAGTTACATAATCTGTAAATTCCATGATTTTTAATGTAATCCCCTGTTCAGCCAAATCGTCAACAACAAGTTTAAGCATTTCTGCATGAGGTTCTGGAGTTGCACCTACAGTCAACACATTTTCATCTTTTCCGGCACAGCCCACCAATAAAGCAGTGGCAAGCAAAAAAGCCGCAAAACTACCGATAATTTTTTTCATTTTTTTCTCCTATATATTCTCTATAAAAAAGAATCCAAAATATAAAGCATTAAGCACTTTCGTTTTTGCTTACTTAACGCCGAGCCAAAAGATTATTACTGATTTTTGAACCGATAAGTTGAATAACCTCTACCAAAATCAAAATAATAATAACCGCAGGAATCATAACTAAAGGTTGATTGCGCTGATACCCGTAACGGATAGCCAAGTCTCCCAAGCCGCCGCCCCCGATAACTCCTGCCATGGCAGAATAACCGATAAGATTAATAATCGTAAGGGTTATTCCTGAAACCAAAGAAGGCAAAGCTTCCGGTAAAAGCACTTTTACTATAATCTGAAAATTTGTAGACCCCATGGCTCTGGCAGCCTGTACCACTCCCAAGTCAACTTCTTTTAAGGAAGTTTCGATAATTCGAGCCACAAAGGGGGCGGCGGCGATGGACAAAGGAACCATAGTTGCCACCGTTCCGATACTGGACCCCACAATAAATCGGGATAGAGGAAAAAGCAAAATCATCAAAATCATAAAAGGAAATGACCGCAAAGCGTTTACGATTCGGGTCAACACTTGATACAACACCGGTTTAGGCATGATACCGGAAGCAGGATCTGTAACACAAAGTAAAATTCCCAAAGGCAGTCCCAAAATAACGGAAAAAACTGTAGAAACAAACACCATTGCCAAAGTCTGAAGGGTGGAAGGTCCTACCAAAGATAAAATCGTATTAAAGTCCATATCAAATCCCCCTTATTTTTCCTCTATAATGACGCCTTGACTTTTTAAGTACTGCAAAGCACCGGATAAGGCTTCGGGACTGCCGGTAATATCGGTAATGAGAGTTCCTACATCTCCGGAAGCAATATGCTGTATTCCTCCGGCTCTGATATTAAATTCCACCGGATACAAATGAGCCATACGGCTGAGAACGGGTTCGCCCGTCATTTGATTTACAAACCGCAACGTGTATTTGCCACCCTCCTGAGACCATCGAACAATGGAAGCTTCACCGGAAGACACATCTGAAGCTGTGTCCGGAATATTTTGGGTAAGATTTGCCAAAAAGTCCTTGGTAACAGCGGTTTTAGGATGGGTAAAAATCTCCGACACTGTTCCCTGTTCCACCACAGCTCCGCTATCCAAAACTGCAACATAATCGCAAGCATCCCGTACTACTTCCATTTGATGAGTAATCATTACTACGGTGAGTTGCATTTTTTTCTGAATATCCCGAATCAAAGACAGAATAGACCGAGTCGTCTGGGGATCCAAAGCACTGGTAGCTTCATCACAGAACAAAATCTGAGGATTGACTGCCAAAGAACGGGCTATGGCTATGCGTTGCTTTTGACCTCCGGAAAGCTGACTGACAGCTGCATCGGCCTTATCTGCCAACCCCACTAAATCCAAAAGTTCTGCTACCCGTTTATTGATTTCTGCTCGAGGAGTTTTACATATTTCTAAGGGGTACGCAATATTTTTTGCTGCTGTCCGAGAAGCAAACAAATTAAAACTCTGAAAAATCATGCCAATACGACGGCGTTGAGCTATCAAATCTTTACCGTCCAAAGTATCTACCCGTTTGTCACCATAAAATACTTCCCCGGAATCAGGCTTTTCCAAAAGACTGATAAGACGTACCAATGTGGATTTACCAGCACCGCTTTTTCCGATGATTCCGTACACACTGTTAGAGGGAATAGATAAACTGACATTGCTGACAGCATGAACATCCGTAGCTCCTGTTGCCCCGGAATATGTTTTAACAAGATTATTCAGTGTTATTTGCACACAATACCGCCTTTTGTTTACAAAAAATCACTACTATACACAAGGATTCTTCTGTAAAGACAATAGATTGTAAAATTATATCAAAAAACGGCAATATATTCAACGGAATGCAGAATGGAGAAAAAGAAAAGAGATTATGTCGCATTGTATTGAACACAAAAAATACAAAATCTCTCTTTAAGGTAATCTATTATAAAGATTTTATCATTTTTGCGTGAAGCTGTTCTTCGGAAATATCCAAAATATGGCTTAAAGCCTGTAATTGCGTTTGTTCTTCTTCCGAAAATTGATTATCCCAAGTACAGTAAATTATGTAAGTTTCCAGTAATTGTTCCCGTTCCCGTAAAAAATCACCCTTTTTGATTCTATATTTCTTTTTTAGTCGATGGATGTGAAGAAAAACAATTTTCGTATTCACATAATAAGTTTTGTAATTCAGCAATATAATTTTGTTTCGGATGTATGCACAATACTTTTTGAAAAAAACTTTACTTTTTTAGATTAGCCTTTTCGTATATTCCCATATCTAATACCTCCCTAAAAACAAAATCATACTCCCCACCATAACACAGTTGACACTCAACAATCAATTACATTGATAATGTAAGTATACTACATTTAATGATATACACAAGTTAATTCAGATTAGAAGTTGATTAAAATATGATAAGAAAAAAACTATTCTCTGGGCACAGGTACGGGTCCTGTAGAATTGCGGATTATTAGTGGAGCCCTGAGCAAAATAGAACCGATAGGGACATCATTTAGCAAAGAAGTCATGGTATAGTAAGCACACTTTCCCAATGCTATACGATCCTGTCTGACTGTAGTCAAAGGAGGATTACAGGCAGCCGCAATGGGTAAATCATCAAAACCGACAATACTGATGTCTTCAGGAACCCGGATATTACGATCTGAACATTCTGTCATAGCAGAAATGGCTCGTATATCGTGGGAACACAAAATAGCCGTTACTCCCTGTTCGTATAATTTAGGCACATAGGTTTTGGTAGATTCGGAAACATAGTACCCCAAACCGATATAATCTTCTTTAACTTCCAAACCGAATTTTTTCATGGCTGCCAAATACGCTTGATAACGGGCTTCCAAAATATAAGATTCCAAAGGACCGGAAATTAAGCCTATTTTTTGATGCCCCAATTTTACAAGATGCCGTACAGCAAGTTCAAAACCTTCAGCACTGTCGCATCCTACAGAAGCTACGTTAGGATTATCCTTAATATAATTATCATATAAAACAGTAGGAAAACGGGTTTGATGAAACTCTGCCATCCAAGGATCAAGTAAGGTAAATCCCAAAACAAAAGAAGCCTGATACCCTTCTCTCATCATAAAAAAATCGTAAGCATGAACGCGCTGGAAATCAGGTGTTACGGCATGCACATCCACCGTCCAATTTTCTGCCTTTGCCATTTTACGAAAACCAGACACAATGCCATAACCAAACTGATTGGGATTTTGATAATCCATGTTTTCAATAAAAATACATACCTTGGGACTTTGGCGGATCTTTTTTACAATATATCCCATTTCTACCGCAGTGTGCATAATGAGCTGTTTCGTCTCTGTACTGACATCGCTGGCATTATTCAACGCCTTGGATACGGTACTCTTAGAAATTCCAAGATGGGATGCAATGTCATTAATCGTAACAGCCATAGAAAACTCCCGAAAGCCACCAGTAATTGAGATACATTTCTGTATTGTATCAAAAACAATAAGCGAAAACAAGGTGATAAAACGAAATTTAGTTCTTGGCCTGATATTTTTTAGAATGAGTATTATTTTCGATTTACGAAACTTAATTTTCGTAAAGTTTCGAAATTTTTACATAATTATCAAAGAACAATACCGTTAAACCTCAAGAAAATCAGTAGACTTGCTATCAAATTTCTAAAATTATAGAAAAAAAGATTGACGGATTTAAATATGTGGTGGTAAAATTGTAGGCAGAGTCCAACGAAATAAGTTTCGAAAAATTTAGGAGGTACAGTATGAAACGTACGTGGCTGACAATCCTGCTTGCCGGAGCAATGATTTTTTCTCTTTTGACAGGATGTAGCAAAAAAAATGAAGAAGTTGTAAAAGCTCCTGCCGAAGTAAAAAACATTACATTAAAAGTGTGGTGTCCTCAAAATCAAGTTGATACAGGTATTATGGACCAACAGCAAAAAGCTTTTGCAGCATTACACCCGGAATGGAATATCACTTGGGTGACAGAAATCGTAGGTGAAGACAAAGCCCAAGACTCCGTTCTCAATGACGTTGAAGCCGCTGCAGATGTATTTTTCTTTGCCAATGACCAGCTAAAAATGTTGATGGATGCCGGTGCAGTTGCCCGCTTAGGTGGAGATGCAGAAGCAATGGTCAACAACGAAATGGCTTCCAGTGTTGCAGATACAGTAAAAGTTAACGGAGCAATATACGGAATTCCTTTTACTCACAACACATTCTTTATGTACTACGACAAAACTCTTTTAAGTGAAGAAGATGTA
>JAHLFV010000225.1 GCA_018883625.1 Candidatus Treponema excrementipullorum | reverse complement strand
GGGGTATAATTTCGAAAGATTTGTTTCTTTGAAAAGAATCTTTAGAAACAATATAATATTTTTCAGGAGGCTGCTATGGCAGAAACAAAATTAAAGTCCGGGCTGACTTTGTCAGAAGGAGAAACTGTGGTTGTTGAATTGGAAGCTGAATTGTGGGCAGAAAGTCCCAATCCTATCGCACAAATGTTGGGAACAATTCGTCGTTTGATAGCTTTTGTCTTCGGTTTCAGACACAAAGGATTTGTTGTTATTACAAACAAACGCGTTGTAGAAGTATACAACGTTATTTCATGCTATATTTTTAATACGTCCCGCCGTGTAAAATACTTACTTCCCAGCAGTATTAAAGAAGTAGGTTATAACAAAGAAGCAACTTGCGGTTTCTTCTGCCCTGCATACTATTTGTACTATGAATCATTTACACAAAAAACTTCTGTACAGCTTACAGCATTGGATGATGCAGAAGCTCAGAAAGTTGTAGATGCATTCTACAGTGCTATTGCTCAGGCTCAGTAATTATGACTGAAATCGGTGCGTTCAGGTTTTTATACCTGAACGCATACTCTTTTTTACTTTTAATACTTTCTCTGATTATTTTTCTTATTCCTCTGTATATGGTACATCCTCTTTTTTTGTGTATCCAGATCCCGCTGGGCTTTGTGTGCCTTAAAACTTCTGTCAAACTCTTTGCTTCTTGGAAAGACAAAAAACGTAAGTATGCCGTTTTACTGGCAAAAAACCAAAAAGAGTTTCGGGAAGATTCCTTTATTATGTTTATGCAAGCACCTTGCGGACGCCTTTTGGTAAAAGCCGTTTTATCGGATTTAAATATCCCTCAAAAATACAAAGATTTGGAAAAATACAAAAAAACTTTTTTTCAAAGTGTCAAAGAAGGTTGTACTCCTCAAAAAACGGAAGTCTATATTAACAAGGATTATCTATGAATTTTTTTCTTATAGGTGTTTTTTTACTGGGAGGGCTTGTGATTGCCCTTGTTGTAACAACTGTATGTTTTTCAAAAGCTCGGACAGGGATAAAAGTGTTTTACGGTGTGATATCTGTAGTGATATGTTGTGTGTTGTTCGGACTTTTGGGATTTACCTTTTCCGTAAAAAAAATTGCAGAACCCCTTATTTTCGATAACAGTGCAAAAATATGTGAGCAAATAGAATCATCTTATCCGGGAATTCTTGACGAACAGTATAATGTTGAAGATATCACCGGAATATTGGATAAAATAGATCTAAAAGGACAACTGGACTCAGCCACTGCGGATTTAGGCAAACTGGAAAAGTTGGTGGTTATGACAGCTCTGCGTTCTTTTACACCCTTGCTATATAGTTCGGAAGCCCTATCCGGTGCTTTGCAGGGACTGATTACCCATGACATGCGGGATTCAGGTACTCTGTCTCTTAACCAAGTTGTTGACGTTTTGGAAGGCAAGGCTCTGAGCGTTCTGCAAAAAACAATATCTGTTATTCAAATCGCAGTCCTTGTACTTTTTGTCTTATACTTGATTTTATCCATTGTTATAGGTCGTTCTTACAGTTCTTCAAAAAAACGTACCGGTAAGGGCATTACCTACGGAGAAAACATAGACGGCTGATATTATTAATATTATAGCAAAAACTAAATCAGTATGATGTAAAATACAGAACTACACAATGCGGGAATAGAACAGCCACATGCCACAGTCTTACATTCCCGCATCCTCCATTCCGATTATTATGTGTCGATAAAACACACTGAAATATCAAAAATTATTAACATATATTACAAAAGTGTTAAAGATGTCATAAAAGAACATAAAAAATATTAGTTTGTGGATTGAATTTAGATATATTCTAGGGTAGAAAGAACAGGATTGACGATAATAATATCATCGCTGAGGAGTGGAATAAAAATTTATGAAAAAAACTATAAAAAAATATATTTTTTTTGTTATGATGTGCTGTGTGGTTCTCCCTGTATTTGCTTTTGATGAAGGTTTTGTATGGGGTATGAAAGCAAATTTTAACGGAACTGCAACGTTACCGTCTATAAGTCAGAGTGATTTGGATAAATTAGGTGCAGCGTATATGAAAGGAGCAGTGGGTTATACCATGGACGGAGAGGCTGAACTGGGATATCTGTTCGGTTCAGAACGGTGGTTCGGTATGTCTCCAGAGGTATTCAGCGGTGTCAGCGTATACGGTTCTATCGGTATCGGTAACGGATTTACCGGACAGGTTGCGGGGAATACTGTTGGGGGCAATACGGTTGATGTATATGTAAATATCAATTTTGCTCCGGTAGTATCCTTTGGTGTAGGAAGCAAAGCCTATTTTTTGAATAATAAATTATCTTTAGGACTGTGGCTCGGGTCAAAACTTATTGCCGATTTAAGCCCTTCATATCTTGCCTATGCTTCAGATAAAGGTGTACTGGATAGTGTTGTCGGTGAGATTATTGTTGATGACTTTATGATAAAAAACATGAATCCTTTTTCTTTCAGTACAAAATTGTTTTTTGAATATCACCAACCTATAAACAGCAATGTTGAAATGACACTAAGTCCCTACATGCGGTTTAATGTATACAGTCCTAAGTATATTACTATGCCACAAGAGTTGATGAAACTGCTTCAAGGTGCAAAACCGGATTTTGATCCTCGAACACCATTAAACTCCTACTTTTTGAATTCTTTGGATTTTGGTATCAGTATGGGGTTAAGCTTTAAAGGATAAAAATTATGAAGAGAGTTTTTTTATTGTCTATTTTGTTTGCTGTTCTTTTTACCTCATGTAACATGGGAATGTTGGGACAGTATTCTGATTATTATTACTACTCTCCCAACAAAAATACCGGTGGGTCTTCCGGGGGAGATTCAGGTCCGGGTGAGGATATAGAAATACCGGATATTGACGTTGACCCGGAAAAAGACCCCTTTATTAAAGGTGAATGGAATAAGCCGGATTATAAATTTGACGGCACAAAATTTGAAACGTGGCTTCTAAAAGTAGAATTTGACGGTAGTAATATTCCTGAGTACGGATTTTTTGAAGACGAAACTCAGTGGACAGAGTCTCAGGTAAAAGTGGGGTACCCCGAAGTGTCTTTTAACGCTGATAAACGTGGTTGGAAAGCTCAAGGATACGGTATGAATCCATTGTCTATATATCGCTATGATCATAAAAATCCTCTTATAGCGGCAGATGGAACATACAATAATTCTGATCGTTTACAACGCTTTTTGTTTTACAGAATTATTGGAGAGGCTGTCGTTGTTGATCTTGATCAATATTTGATAGCTGTAGACACGTATTCAAAATTTGTTTTTGCCTATGCAAAGGTAACAAGTACAACAACTGTTGTAGGTAATAAGGTTCCTAATGGGTTCGGTCCTGTGGAAAGTTACGGGGAAAAACGGTTTTTCTATGAATACGACCCTATAGGATATGTAAAAGAAAGTGGTGAGCTGGTCTTATATCAAGAATACAGAGATGCTATGCTTGCTACCAAATCAATAGGATTCTTCCCTGCAATAAAAGACCCCTCTCGTCCTATGGCTTCGGAAGAAGGGCCCGGTACATCTCCTTACTATGTAGACTCTGTAGAAAATATCGATCCGGAAGCATTAAAGGATATGTTCAAGGGTAAAACTTACAGTATCCGTGATGTTAACAACTCTTTGATTTTGTATACGTATGCAATTTCTGAAGATGGTAATACACTGACGATTACTCAGACTCATTATTATGATGGTGTGATGGATGAGCCGCAAGTCTTTACGAATCCCGAAGTAGTTGGTTCAAGCTCTCTGAAATTCGGAGAAAAAACCGTTGTAGGTTTGGATAAGACGGATACTGGATTTGCCAAGTTGAAAGACGGGGATACAGAGTTAGAACTTATTCTGGATTACCAAGATCCGGGACCAAACTTTTATGATAGAGTAAAGAATGCCGTTTTCCGGTATGACAGCGATTATGATAATGCTTATGTTTTCTTTAGTGCTGACGGAAAACAGTTCACCGATACTTATGACGATATGGTCTATACCTTAGAGAGTTTGACTGAGACTGCTTTTGGAAAGGCTCGGGCAAGTTATAGAAATACAAAGAATAAATATTACACAATGCATCTTGATGGGGCTTTGGTAGAAGGTCAAAAGTTATCTTATGGTGGAAATTATAAGATGAGTCGAGTCGCTCCTCCCGAAGATTTCACTTTGTCATCTGCAGAATATTTGTTCCGCGATTACAGTGAATATAAACCTTCGGGAGCATATAAAACTGTATGGGAAGACAATCCTGATTATAAGTCTACGGGAAAGAGTTTAAATCTTTACACATATACGTTTGCCGGAGATACTTTGACAGTGACAACAACACCTTATATGAGTACAGCCCAGAGTACGGTGTATAACAAAACCTCCTCACAGGGAAATGTTGTGACATACACTGCCGGTACAGATACAATAACTTGTACACTGTTGGCAAAATCACCGGATTTGATATATGTAACAGATTCTAAAGATCCTGAGAACGGTCGCTTGATAAGAGGAGATTTTACCGACTACGGACCGATATTTGTAGACCGTGTTGCGGGAGCAGTGTTTGTGGGTGAAAGTCCAATAAAGTATGTATTTAATTCAGATATGTCTATTACCTTTACTTATAAGTATATGTTAAGTACAAAGACAAGTACGTATGAATTTGCCCGTTTTGACAATGAGCTAAAAAATAATTACCGGGCAGTGTATAGAATGAAAGATACTGATAAATACTATTTTGTTGTTTTAGAGTCTGATGATAATCATATTAAGTCGAGTGAAACTGGTTCTTCAGGAAATCTTAGTTTTCCAAATACGATTTTGAATTACTCTGCCACCCGCCAGCCCTAACACCCGGTAAGCGGAGTATACATTCCGGCGGAGCTACCACTCCCGCGGAGTGATAACTCCGTACGGAGTGGTAACTCCGTGGAAGTTCTTGCTTCGATATTTACTCTAAAAATCAACCCCTGTCGGTGATTGCCGGCAGGGGTTTTCTTATTCCAACACCAAAGCTTTCATTGGGCAGTAACGAACGCATTTACCGCACTTAATGCACTTTTCTTGGTTTACGGTGGGAGCTGCAAAGCCTTCCTGACTTAAAGCTCCTACGGGACATACCCGAACAGAAGGGCAGGGATGATTTTGAGGACAGCGATGAGCCTTTACTTTTAATACGGCATTTTCAGATGTAGGTGCTTTTTTTCTTCCAAACATACTTACTCCTTATAGTGTATCCACCATATCACAGAATACTATCCCTGTCGGTAACACAGTCACACAGTAAGCTCCAAACCTGCTGACCCTTGGCGCCAAGTGTACTGAGCTTACGGAAACACTTTTGGGGGATGTTGTTAGTAGTTATCTTTACATTGCTTTTCGTACCGTATCAACTAAGATGAAGTATGTTAAATCTTCATCATTAAACTTTATAAAACCGTAATGCTCGTAAAAGGATTTTGAAGTTTCCTTTGCATCAACAATAATAAAGTATATTCCCGTAACATCTGCAACGTGAATAATCTTTATAAAAGCTTGTGCAAGAAGCCATTTACCAATTCCTTTCCCTTTGTGTTCTTTATCAACTGCCAGTCTGGCAATCCTTAATGCCGGAATTGGATATTTGGGTAATTTTACTCTGTAATTATCGGGTATTTCTCGATACGCAACTTGTGCTGTTGCTAATGTAAAATAGCCAACAATTTTTTCTTGTGGGCTCAATGCAACAAAAGTTTTACCAATTCCAAGTTGATCATTTTTCAGTGCATATTTGGATAAAAACTCATTTAGTGCCTGGTTTTCACAATCAAAATTCTTTAGACTGGATTTTTGTCGGATATCCTTTATGGAAATTAATGTATACTCTCCATTCATTTGAATAAACCTTTTAATGCTTCATTCGGTTCCGGTTGATTTTCCAAAATGCTCATAATAAGGTCTCTGTCACGATTAGAAAGTAATAAAGTTTCATTTTCAGCAACATCTAATTGAGCTTGCTTTAATGATGAAGCTAAAATATATGAGGAAAGAGAGGTATGCTTTAATTCTGCTGCTTGTTCAAGAAGTGTTTTTTGACTAGCACTTGTTTGTAAATCAATTCTTACATCTTTTATTGCTACTGCCATATCATACCTCCTAAAATTACTATAATGCATTATACGGTATTTGTACACACATTTATATACATAAAATATAAAAATCCTTTGCCAACTATGATTGGTGGTAGTTATAACTTATTATAAAATAACTAGTTAACTTTGTATCAAAAAAAGAGGACTAGAGCAAAAGTCTTGGGGTTTAGTAGCTCGGTTGCCGATTTGCTTATTCTCTCTTTTGGTAGTATCTTTAATACAGAGAAATGATTACAGTAAGGAGGCATGTTATGACAGGAAGTAACGAAGTCCTGGATCCGCAGCAAGTATATTTGCAGTGTGAACGCCGCCATATTTATGCTCTTCTTATGTGTGCCGGCGGCTATATGGGAGCCTTTACCTATTTACTCCGAGGTGGCGTTTTTTGTAATGCCCAAACAGCCAACTTTGTTTTAATGTCTATTGCTTTGGGACAGGGACTATGGAAAAAAGCCCTGTATTACCTTTTGCCCATATCAGCTTATTTTGCCGGAACAATGATTTCGGAATTGTTACCGGAAGGAATAAAAAAGAAAGGACATATCCGATGGGATACTTTTTTGGTAGGCTTGGAAATAGTGATTTTATTCCTTTTGGGACTGTTACCCGATTCAGCTCCCTTTCAGATAACCCATATTGCGGTAAATTTTATTGCTTCTATGCAGTATAATACCTTCCGTCAGGCTCGGGATATTCCCATGGCTACCACTTTCTGTACAAACCATTTGCGACAAACCGGTATTTACCTTGGAAAATGGATACAGACAAAGAACGCAGACTCTTGGAAACGGATTGCCACTCATCTGTTTATGATTGCCTGTTTTGCTGTCGGCGGACTTGTGTGTGCTGTGCTGTGTCCCCTCTTTGGCGGAAAAGCGCTGTGGGGTGCTTTAATTCCTTTGGCAGTGGTTTTTGTGGACTTGCTTTATGCTGACTTAAAAACCGAAAAAGACTATTTGGATCGGATACCTCGCGGACATTAAAATTGCAAACCCTGCTGAAGCTCAATGGGAAAAAACTTTTGCACTACGGAGCCTTTTTCCCGTGTAAGGTATACTAATTCCCGATATCCTGCCTGAAAAGCATAGCGATACGTTTCTTCAAAAGCAAAATCCAGCCCTTGCGGACTGTGGGTATCAGAGGTAACGGTAACCGGCACTCCCCGGACGCACAGCAGAGACAGTATATCAAAGGCCGGGTAGGGTGTTTGGGTGGCTTTACGGAACATGCCGCCGGTGTTTATTTCAACAATGACACCTTTTTGAATAATGATTTTGGCAGTTTCCTGTATTTCCGCTTTATACCAAGGAGCCGATTCGTCAAAAAAATGCAACAGGGCGTTGCGTTTCCGTATACAGTCAAGATGACCCAAAATATCAAAGCCCCCTTCCTGAATCATTTCCCGCAGTAAGCCGTAATAGTTTTCTACAAACTTTCTGCCGTTACCGGAAAAAAGGGTTTCTATACCTTTTACCACTTCTTCTACCGGACCGTCTATTGTGCTGATTCCTTGGGGAGTAATGACATAGTGCAAAGACCCAATGGTATAATCAAGTCCCTGACTTTTATACCACGGATGAGACGGTCGGGTAACAGGGGGCAGATAATCTGCTTCAAACCCCAGCAGTATTTCTATTGAATCTTTGTATGTTTCCTGTAAACGGCGAATCTCCTGCATATATTCCCCAAGACGGGAAACCTGTATATGCCAATCTTCTGCAAAGGGATAACAACAGTGACCGGAAAATCCAAGGATTGCAAAATTACGCTTTATGGCTTCTTGTACCATTACTTCCGGTGACGCCTGGCCGTCGCAAAAATCGGTGTGTGTGTGATAGTTAGTTTTTATCATGGGCTTTCTCTCTTTCTTCCAAAACAGTGCACCACTTATCCAAAATGTCTCCCAGTTGAGATTTTTGGAAAGGTTTAACGATATAATCTTCTATACCTACTTTGGCATATTCTGCTACCAAGTCTGAATCGGAATTGGCAGAACAGGCTACAATAATGTTTTTAAATCCTTCTGCTCTGATGATTTTTGTGGCTTCCAAGCCTGTCATATCAGGTAATTGGATATCCATAAAAATTATGTGGGCATCGGGATTCTCTTTTGCGGCTTGTATAGCTTCTGCACCGGTAGTGGCAGTAATTGTTTCTGCCTGAAAAGACTGTAAAAATACCGTCAAAATCTTTAAGTTTACGGGATGATCATCAACTGCAATAACTTTTTTTGTTTTTAACGGAATAACAGGTTGTACTACCTCTTCCGGTTCTTCTACAGATACCAGCTCCAAAGGTTGTTCGTGGGTTTTTCTTATAATTTCGTACAGCTGGCTTCTTCTGATAGGTTTGTACATGTAATCGTTAAACCAAGACAGCATTTTCATTTTTGCTTCTGAACCAAGT
>JAHLFV010000224.1 GCA_018883625.1 Candidatus Treponema excrementipullorum | reverse complement strand
ATGGTTCGCTCACGTGTGGTGGACGATGAGGCACGGACGATAGCCAGCACACGGTATGGCTATGATGTCCTTGGGAGAAGGACGCTGGTACAAGACAACAATGCCACCACCCTGCGTACCCTGTACGATGGACTGGGTTTTGATGTGGTAAAAGAATCGCCGGTATATGCCAGCGGTGGATTTGTTGATACGTACAACACTGGAATCCAATACTCACCCGCTGGCAGAGCAACAGGCGAACGTTACCGCTATCTTGACGATGGACAGGGAACCAGTGAGAAGTACCAATATATAGAAGATAACGCCTACCAAACAGTCTCCAGCAGATACAGCGGTGAGCGTACCATGCTCTATGCCCACGGCTCACCAGTAGCAATTAACCGTTCCAGCGGCACACGTGGATACCTTGGGACAGACATTCTAGGCAGTACCCGATCCGTAACTGACAACCACGGCGTACAAGAATTCTATTACGACTACGATATATTCGGTTCACCGATAACCGGTAACTATACCACTGGTGCTGACTACGGATATTTGGGTAAGCCCTACGACAGCATCACAGGTTTGTACAACTACGGCTACCGTGACTATAGTCCCCAGACCGTGCGGTTCACCACGGTGGATCCAATCCGGGATGGGGCTAACTGGTTCACATACGTGAATAATGACCCGGTGAATTACGTGGACTTGTGGGGGTTGCAAGGTGAACCAGAAAAAAAATTTATAACTAGGCAACCAGAGTCTTCTAAAATTGAGACTGTGTATCATACACTTGTCTCTAGTCAAAATAAAAAGGAATCTTTCTTTAATCAAGACAAAAAAACAAAAATGCTTTGGGTAGAAGCGGCTTTTGTTGATAAAAAGGGAGAAAATTCTGCTGATATGGCAATAGGATTGTTGTCATTAAGCAGTGAACTTAATGATAGAAATAACACTCCTATTGTAGCTCAAGGAGAAGTAGATATCCTCAACGCAAATTTTAATTTTAGTGCAACAGATGGCGGTATTAGTGCTGGGTTAAGCGCAAACGCTGTGTCTATAGGTGGTAAGATAGGTGTTAAGTTCAATTTAGCTGGATACGAATTTCAAGTTATCTTTGGAGGATCTGTGGGAGTAACTGCTGGTATAGAAGGAAAATTCGATATTTCTTCTGGAATGGTATTTGACTTTGGTGCTATAGTTAAACCTCGTATTGAAGTTAATTGGAAAAAGAAAAAGGGGAAGTAAAATTGAAAAGAAATGTATTTGTGTTTTCTGTTGTTGCCTTGATAAATATTGTCCTCGCACTGCTGTTGTATTTTAGCCCCTCAGATGATTTCGTCATAGCTGATATCGTCAAACTTGGAATAGGATATATATTCTCCCTAGTTACTTATTGGTTTTTTTATTTCATCTTCTCAATTAAATTTAGATCAAACGAAAAACCGATATCGCATATTTTTTATTTAGCCATACTGCCGATAACCATAGTTGTATCTGCACTGAATGTAAAAAATCAACCAATTCTTTTTTTCCCTATGATGTATATGGTTTCCTTGTTTGGTGTTTCATTATATTGGGAATTTTTAAAAACTAATGATTCTTGACTAGTACTAGGAGGATATTTTAATATTAAGTCAATGATATGTAGTAAATTAAGTACGCAAAAAAGGAACAAGATTATTTTGTTTTTCTGCACGGATTCCTGCCCACAACCCAGGTGTTCAGGACGGAGATGTACACCTACGACGCAAACGGCAACAGAGCTACCAAGACTACCGCCTATGGTACAATTACGTACAGTTATGATGAAGAAAACAGACTTTTAAAGACTTGCGGGGTTAGTGGGGATGGTGTAGAATACAGGTATGACAGCAACGGTAACGTATTGTCACAAACCGGTTCTTTGACACAGAGTGTATACGAGTATAACCATCAAAACCGTATGGTTCGCTCACTAGTCATTGATGATGAAGCTAAAACCATAGCGTCTGCACGTTACGGCTACGACCCTTTGGGACGGCGCAGTGTGATACAGGATAATAACACCACCACCCTGCGTACTTTGTACGATGGATTGGGCTTTGATGTAGTCAAAGAATCCCCGGTATATGCCAGCGGTGGATTTGTTGATACCTACAACACTGGGATTCAGTACACATCATCAGGACGGGCAACCGGGGAACGGTACCGATACCTTGACGATGGTACTACCGGTGAGAAGTACCGGCATATAGAAGACAACGAGTATGAAACGGTGTCATCAAGGTATGCAGGAGAGCGAGCCATGCTGTATGCTCATGGTGCTCCGGTGGCGGTAAACCGAGGCAGTGGCTCCCGAGGGTATTTGGGTACGGACATCATGGGTAGTACCCGTTCGGTAACAGACAGCCACGGGGTGCAGGAAGGTTACTACGATTACGATGTTTTTGGCAATCCTGTAACAGGCGACTTTACTACCGGGGTAGATTATGGATACTTGGGCAAGAGCTACGACAGCCGTACCGGGCTATATAACTACGGCTACCGGGATTACAACCCCCAGACTGTGCGGTTTACCACGGTAGACCCGATACGGGATGGGACTAACTGGTTTGCTTATGTGAACAATGACCCGGTGAACTACGTAGACCTGTGGGGGTTGTTCACTTTTCAAGTAGGTGTCTCGGCAGCGGGTGGAGCTGGAACGGGGGGAACGATAGGTAGTGGGTTCATAGTTGCGTGGGATTCTGAAGAAAAAACATTTGAAATTGGAACATATGAGACTTATGGAATGGGAAGCCACATAGGAGTTTCGGGGGCAGTCTCTATAGATTTTTCCACATCGGAAAATAGAGCAGCTGCTGATGCTGGAGGTAAGGGAATTGCAGCTGGAATAGGAGCGACTATAACTCCTGCATCTGTTTCATACAATTTGACTGAATCATTAGAAGGAGGAAAACCTGTAACAACGGTAAGCATAGGCTTAGGAGGAGGATTAACATCAAATGATGTACACACCTATTATACTGAAACAAAAGTTCATACAGTAAAGATTGGCGTAGGGGGATTTATCAACAAAGTGAAAGATTTTGGCAAGAATCTTGCTGATAGAATTATGGGTAAGGCAGGGAAGTATGATTGAAATATGTTGTATTATTATTTTTATTTTCGGTCTGATAGCATGTTTCATTACAATATTACAGGGACTCAAAGTTGGACGTGAACAATATGACAATACACTCAATAAGTATCAATATTGGAGAAACAGAACTGTGAAGGATCACGATATACGAGAAGGATTTCCTTATGAGGTATATGGTTTAGTTCCTGCAAAATACTGGAAAAGACTTCTAGTATTTTTCACGATTATGGGAGTATCTGCGGTTGCTCTCCGCTTCTTTTAGTTTCTTGTGGTATAAGTATGGAGATGAGCCAAGTCAAATAAATCAGCAAAAAGGAGAACCTTTGCCGTAATGTGTCTTGATAAATTTCTTTCAACTGACTCTTTCCATGATAATCTTTTGATGGGTATTGAAATTTGTGGCGAGCAAACCTTAAAACTGATTGTATGTGAAGATGGTTTTGTCAATAAGCGTTTTCTCTACTTTTTTGATGTGATTGAATGTAGATTTTGTGATTTTTCTTTGGGAAATATCATACTTGATATTGAAATAATTACTGCGGAGTCACTAGATTTACGAGACAAGAATGACTTGTTTTTTTTGCTGAATATTGAATCCAATCAACATGGAGAGCCTTGGATTCAAGAGAAAATATCAAGCATAGAAAAAGGAGAGTTATCATTAGTGATAGTATCTACAAGTTTTGGGGCATATGGATGTATTTTATGCAAAGTGGTAAAAACTGAAATATAATTGAGGCTATGGGAGCGACGGGAACACTCCGCTACAGCTACGATGCCGAGAACCGGCTGGTGTCCAGCGGTGCAAACGGCAGGGCGGCCGTGACCTACCGGTATGACAGCAACGGCAACCTGCTGGAGGAGGCGGGGGCAGTCAAGACCGCCATTTATGAGTACAACCCGCAGAACCGTATGGTTCGCTCACTGGTCATCGATGATGAAGCTAAAACCATAGCGTCTGCACGTTACGGCTACGACCCTTTGGGACGGCGTGCTTTGGTACAAGACAATAATGCTGCTACCTTGCGTACTTTGTACGATGGCTTGGGCTTTGATGTGGTGAAGGAATCGCCAGTATATTCCAGCGGAGGTTTTACCAATACATACAATACAGGTATTCAATATACCCCGGCAGGACGGGCAACCGGGGAACGGTACCGATACCTTGACGATGGTACTATCGGTGAGAAGTACCGGCATATAGAAGACAAATAGAAATAATTTTAGTACATGCAAATCAGCGTGCAACAGAAAAAACGCTATTCGGTTACCTTGTTTCTTCCAAGTTTATGTTCTCTGTATATGTTTAAATTACGGAAATTTCTTTAATATTTGAGCGTGCAGCCTCCTAGTTTTCATCCCGATAGTCGCAGATATTGAGCAGAAATTTTGAGCAGATTTTGAAATTTTCTGCAATTTTTTGAAGTTTTCTGAATTGCCTAATTCTACTTTTTATTGTATAATAAGAAAATCTGAAACAGCTTAAACTGATATGAGATAGCTTGATAGGCTTTTTGAGCCTCTCATAACCCGGAGGTCGCAGGTTCAAGTCCTGTCCCTGCTAGATTGAGACACTCGAAAGAGTGTCTTTTTTTTAACCAATAGCTCTTTCGTATAAACGAGTTATAAAAGATTCCATAGTTAAGAATGTACCTCATCTACGAATTTATTATATGTTCTTTTTTATATTTGTTTGGAGTTAAACCGGTGATGTCTTTAAACACCTTTATATAGTAGGCACAACTGTTAAATCCTGAAAGAAAGGCAGCTTCTGAAACAGAAGTATTTTTTACACAAAGTAAATATTTTGAACACTCAACACGGTAGTTTATCAAATATTCCATAGGGGAATAGTGGGTAATTTCTTTGAATACCTGACAAAAATAATTGGGGGACATATGTACTTGTGCAGCCATATCTTCCAGTGTTATTTCGTGAGCATAGTTACTTCTGATAAGTTTAAATACGTTTTGAAACCGATTGATGTTTGCACAATTTTTCATGGTCTTGTTTTTGCTTTCATTCTCGCTTTCAAAATAATTATGTTCGGATACGATTCCCAAAAATTGCAATAAACACCCGATTGTCAAGATTTGCCATCCGTCAGAACGGTTTTTCATTGTCTGAAAAAGTCGCGTTATGGTTTGGGCTATGTCTGTATCTTCTCTGCTGTAACAAGATCGTATTTTTTTGTCGCCGAAAAACAAGCCTACGTAAGAACTGAAAAAAGTGTTATTTTGCAAAAAGGCCATTAAATCGCACACAACACATTCATATACGCAATCGTATGGAATGGCTCCGTGGACGGCATTAGGAGGTATATATAAAATATCTGCCGATTGTAATTCGTAGCGTTTGTTGTCAACAGATGTGGTTAATTTTCCTTGATGAACGACAATTATTTCTATTTCGGGATGCCAGTGGTAGGGCATAATATATCGCGGATGCTCTTCTGTTACATGATAAAACTCAATAGGGAACTGATAACTACCTCGTCTGATGTTTTCAAAATAATACCAATGATACATTTTGCTTTTTTCTCCTCTCGGTTTTACAAAAAAATCCCTTAATGTCTCTCTAAAAGTTTTATATCAGCTTTTTGTTTTTTATAATAGTAGTCAAATCGTAAAATATTTATATTTTTTCATATTTTTATAATACATGAAATATAAAACTGGGTACATCATGATTGTAAAGAAAAGAGAGAAATCTTTGATTCTGTAAAGGAGTATATATGGCAAAGAGTCGTCTTATTGGTGATTATCCGGTAATCGGTATTCGTCCTACTATTGATGGTAGACAGGGTAGTCTGCATGTTCGGGAATCTCTGGAAGAGCAGACAATGAATATGGCAAAGAGTGCAGCAAAACTTTTTACGGAAAATTTGCGGTATTCTAACGGGGAACCGGTAAAAGTTGTTATTGCCGATTCTACAATAGGGCGTGTTCCTGAGGCAGCCGCCTGTGCTGATAAATTCAAGAAAGAAAATGTTTCCATAACACTGACTGTTACTCCCTGTTGGTGTTACGGTTCCGAAACCATGGATATGGATCCTCTGACTATAAAAGGTGTGTGGGGATTTAACGGTACAGAAAGACCTGGCGCTGTGTATTTGGCAGCAGTTTTGGCCGGTCATGCACAAAAAGGATTACCTGCATTCGGTATTTACGGTCACGATGTTCAGGATGCGGATGCAACTGAAATTCCAGAAGATGTAAAGGAGAAATTGCTTCGTTTCGGTAGAGCAGCCATTGCCGCAGCTACTATGAGGGGCAAATCATATCTTCAAATCGGTTCAATCTGTATGGGTATTGCAGGTTCAATTATTTCTCCTGAGTTTTTTGAAGAATATTTGGGAATGCGCGTAGAATCTGTAGACGAAGTAGAAATTATCCGTCGTATGGAAAACGGTATATACGATAAGGCAGAATTCGAAAAAGCTCTCGCTTGGACTCGGGCTCACTGTCCCGAAGGTTTTGACAAAAATCCTGCCAATGTACAAAAGACAAAAGAAGAAAAAGATAAAGACTGGGAATTTATCGTTAAGATGATGTGTATCATTAAAGATTTGTACAACGGAAATCCCAACTTACCTGCCGGTTGCGAAGAAGAGCGTTTGGGACATAACGCTATTGCCGGTGGTTTCCAAGGTCAGCGTCAGTGGACAGATTTCTATCCTAACTGCGACTTCCCTGAATCTATGCTTAACTCATCTTTTGACTGGGAAGGCCCCCGTGAAACCTATGTTATGGCAACGGAAAATGATACCCTTAACGGTACTTCCATGTTGTTTGGAAAGTTGTTGACAAACAGAGCTCAGATTTTTGCCGATGTCCGTACCTACTGGAGTGAAGATGCCGTTAAAAAGGCAACAGGCTATACTATAGAAGGTAAAGCGAAAGATGCCGGTGGATTTATCCATTTGATCAACTCCGGTGCAGCTTGTATAGATGCCTGTGGCGGTGCAAAAGATGCTGCCGGTAACAGTGTCATGAAACCGTTCTGGGAGATGACAGAAGCTGACTGTGACACTTGTTTGAAA
The DNA here is from genome assembly GCA_018883625.1 of Candidatus Treponema excrementipullorum. GTDB lineage: Bacteria > Spirochaetota > Spirochaetia > Treponematales > Treponemataceae > Treponema_F > Treponema_F excrementipullorum. The sequence goes on along the minus strand of JAHLFV010000224.1, from coordinate 11,886 downwards.
GCAACCACATGGAATGCCGCAGATTACGGTTACTTTAGAGGAGGTGGATTCTCTTCCCGTTTCTTAACAGATTGCGAAATGCCGGTAACCATGATGCGATTGAATTTGGTAAAAGGTTTAGGCCCTGTTATGCAGATTGCCGAAGGTTGGACGGTAAAATTACCGGCAGAAGTTTCTGATAAGTTATGGAAGCGGACAGATTATACATGGCCTTGTACATGGTTCGCTCCCCGTATTACGGGCAAAGGTGCTTTTAAATCAGCTTATGATGTGATGAATAACTGGGGTGCAAATCACGGTGCTATCAGCTATGGTCATATCGGTGCAGATTTGATAACACTGTGTTCTATTTTGCGTATTCCTGTTTGTATGCATAACGTACCGGAAGAGGATATTTTCCGTCCTGCTGCATGGAATGCCTTTGGTACCGATAAAGAAGGTCAGGATTATCGTGCATGTGCTGCTTATGGTCCTCTTTTTAAAGGAACTTCAAAATAAAAAGCTGACGGAAAAGGAGCGAGTATGACAAACCAGGTTCTGGCATTTGATTTCGGTGCATCCAGCGGACGGGCAATGCTGGGTAAGTTTGACGGAAAAACAATTATACAACAAGAAATACATCGGTTTCCCAACGAACCGGTCAAAGTTGCCGGAACCTTGTATTGGGATGTCTTGCGCCTCTTCCATGAAGTAAAGCAGGGGCTTGTAAAAGCTTCTGCCACTCCTTTCGAAAGCGTCGGTATAGATACGTGGGGTGTTGACTTCGGTCTTTTGGATAGAAAAGGAAATCTGTTAAGCAACCCTGTTCACTACCGAGATGAACGCAACGTAGGAATGGCGAAAATTCGGGAAAGGTACATTTCCGAACAGGAGTTGTATTCCGTAACGGGAATACAGACTATGGATATAAATACTCTGTATCAATTGCTGTATTTAGTACGGGAGCAACCGGAACTTTTGCAACAGGCTGAGACCATGTTGTTAATGCCGGATTTGTTTTCTTACTTTTTGACGGGAAAGAAACAGAGTGAATATACAGAAGCCTCCACAACACAACTTCTTGATGTTAAGAAAAAAGATTGGTCTCGGAGTCTTATAGAAAAACTTGGAATTCCGAAACATCTGTTTACTGACATCGTTCAGCCGGGTACTCTGTGTGGTCATATTCGGGAAGATATTTGTCAGGAGCTGAGCATCAAGTCGGTTCCGGTGATTTCGGTAGCCGGACACGATACACAGAGTGCCATGGCGGCTGTTCCCGCGGAGAGTGAGGACTATTTGTTTATCAGTTGCGGTACTTGGGCTTTGATGGGAACCCACTGTCCGGCTTCAAATGTGTCCGAAGAGGCTCGGTTGGCAGGTTTTTCAAATGAAGGCGGTTTTGGTGGTATTTCTTTTTTAAGTAACATAACCGGAACTTGGCTTATCCAAGAATGTCGACGACATTGGCAACTGTTAGGCGAACATGTGTCTTACAATGATTTGGATGCTGCCGCAGAAGAAGCCCGTCCTTTTGCCTGTTTTATCGACCCAACTTCACCGGAATTTATTGCTCCCGGAAAGATGCCGGAACGGATTCAGAATTATTGCAAAAAGACGGGACAGTATGTACCCCAAACAAAGGGCGAAATAATCCGCTGTATTGAGGAAAGTTTAGCCTTTACTTACAGAAAGGTGAAAGATCAGATTGAAAAATTAACCGGTCTTCGTTATCCCTGTGTACATATTGTGGGAGGGGGAGCAAAGAGTTCAATTCTTTGTCGTATGACTGCAGATGCTTGCGGTGTTCCTGTTGTGGCGGGTCCTGTGGAAGGTGCTGTTTTGGGCAATATCGGAATTCAGATGGTAAGTACCGGTATATTGTCAGATATGTCACAATTCAGGGAAATCGTTAAAACCATGCCGGATATTGTTCGGTATGAAAATAAAAACTCTGATGCTTACGAAAAAGCATTTGAAGTGTTCAAAGGAGTTGTTCAATGTTAAAGGGAATCCCTGCTATTTTGTCACCGGAATTGTTAAAGGTTTTGTGCGAAATGGGGCATGGAGATAGGATTGTTATCGGTGACGGTAATTTTCCTTCTGAATCCATGGGTAAGGACTGTAAAGTTATCCGTTGTGACGGTCATTCCGGCTGTGATTTGCTAGATGCCATTTTGACGGTTTTTCCTTTGGATACATACACAGAAAAACCGGTTTCTTTGATGGAATTGGTTCCCGGAGATACGGTAAAAACTCCTATTTGGGATGAGTACAAAAAAATTATTGCAAAACATGACAATCGGGGAGCTGACACTGTAGGTTTTATTGAACGTTTCAGTTTTTACGAAGAAGCTAAAAAAGCTTATGCCATAGTTGCAACGGGAGAAATGGCTTTGTATGCCAACGTAATGTTGCAAAAAGGCGTAGTTATACCTGAATAAAAGGGCATAAGTAAAAGGAGGATTTATGGATTATAAAGAAATAAAAGATCAGATATGTGACGTCTGCCACAAAATGTGGCAACTGGGATGGGTTGCTGCCAATGACGGAAATGTTTCTGTTAAATTGGACGACGGAACTTTTTTTGCTACCCCTACCGGTATCAGTAAGTCTTTTATAACGCCGGAGAAGATTGTAAGAATAGATGCTGAGGGAAAAGTTTTGGAAGGAGCTCCCGGATACAAACCTTCTTCTGAAATAAAAATGCATTTGCGCTGTTATGAACAACGGGATGACGTGGGAGCCGTAGTGCATGCTCACCCACCTACAGCAACAGGATATGCCGTGGCTCATGTTCCTTTAGACAGATACTGCATGATAGAAACAGTTATCGCCATCGGTTCCGTTCCTATTACTCCTTACGGAACACCTTCTACTTACGAGGTTCCCGATGCAATTACCCCTTATTTGCCTCATCATGACGTAATGTTGTTAGAAAATCACGGCGCATTGGCTGTGGGTGCGGATCTTATAACTGCATATTATCGAATGGAAACTTTAGAGTTGAACGCAAAAATCTGTTTGACTGCCCATCTGTTGGGAGGGGAAAAAGAGATTTCCAAAGAAAATATCGATCGTTTGATCAGTATGCGTTCTCAGTACGGTGTAACGGGTAAACATCCCGGATATAAACATTACAGGGAAGACTAGCCAATAATTTCTTTTAAGGAGGTAATAAATGAAAAGAAATTTACTGAAAGCTATCTGTATTTTAGGTGTGGTGTTGGGTGTTGCAGGCCTTTTTATGGGCTGTAGCAAAAAAGAAGCCGACAGTGACAAAATCGTTATGGGTGCATTAATCAGAAACCTGAATGAGACCTTTGTTGCTAACTATGCAGAGAATCTGAAGAAACTTGCCAGCGATGCAGGTGTTCAGTTGAATCTGTTAGACGGAAACGGTGATGTTGCTACTCAGTTGGATCAGTTGAATACATTACTTACTCAAGGTGTAAAATACTTTGTTATTATCCCTCAGGATACAGCTGCTACAGAACAAATGTGCCAGTTAATTAATGAAAAAGGCGGCGCTGCTGCATTTTCAAATATTCAGCCTTCAGTAGAAGCTTTGAAAGTCGGAAAAAATTTCTATTTGGCATCTTCTCCCGAAACAGTTGCCGGTAATATTCAGGCTGAAATTGCAGATGAGTATTTCAAAGCATATCCCGATAAGTTGGGTCCCAATAACACAATCAACTTGTTGATTATCAACGGTCAGTTGGGACACCCCGCTCAGGTTAACCGCCGTCAGGGTGCTATCGACGGTTTGAAAGCTCGCGGATATAACGTAAACATCGTTGCAGAACAGACAGCTAACTGGGCAGCTGCAGAAGCTCAGGCTGTTATGGACGCATGGCTTGCCGCTTATAACGGACAGTTCAACATGGTATTTGCTCAGAACGACGATATGGCAATGGGTGCTGTAGAATCTATGCTGACAAACAAATACACAGACGATCCTAACGACATCACAAAAGATACAAACGGTGACGGAACTGTAACAAAAGTTCCCGTTATCGGTGTTGACGCAACACCTGCCGGACAGCAGTCTATCAGAGAAAATAAAATGTACGCTACTGTTCTTCAGGATGCTGTCGGTCAGTCAACAACTGCTTTTGAATTGATGTACACAACTGCTACAAAGGGTACTGCAATTGGTACAACAGCCGGTGGAATTACCGCTACAACAGAAATTGGTGAAGATCCTGCTACAGATCCTGCAATTTTGGATCAGTGTTTCTTGGTACCGTTCAAAAAAGTTACAAAGGCTGACTTACAGTAATGCCGGATTTTGATATCTTGGAGGGTATCAAATAGTACATAACTGTGAATCGGCGAAGGTCATCTTTCGCCGATTCATTCCTTAAAAGTAAGTGGGTGACCGAGTGAGTGAAGAATATATCCTTCAAATGAAAGAGATTACAAAGCAATTTCCCGGAGTTCTTGCACTGAATAAAGTTTCTTTGAATATTCGTCCCGGAACTGTTCATGCGTTGATGGGAGAAAACGGTGCCGGTAAGTCAACCTTGATGAAATGTCTGTTTGGGATATATCATCCTGACAGCGGTAGTATCACCTTCCGGGGCAAACCTGTTAAGTTTACCAGCGTCAGAAATGCACTGGATACAGGTATTTCTATGATTCAACAGGAATTGTCAAATGTACCTCATAGAACAGTTGCAGAAAATACGTGGATGGGACGGGAACCGTTGCTTCCCATAAAAGGTTTACGTTTCATTGATCATAAAAAAGTTATCGAAGAGACTGTTGAGTTGATGAAAGGTCTGGAAATGGATATCGATCCTAATTCTATGATGGCTTCTTTATCTATTTCTCAACAACAAGGATGCGAAATTGCCAAGGCTGTTTCCTACGGTGCTTCCGTGGTGGTAATGGATGAACCGACATCTTCCTTATCAGAAAAAGAGGTAGAGCATCTTTTTAAAATTATCAATGATTTGCGATCAAAAGGTGTTGCTATTATATATATATCCCATCGTATGAGTGAAATTTTTCAGATTGCTGATGAGATTTCTGTCATGCGAGATGGTGAAATGATCGGAACGTATCCGGCAAAAGAGCTTGATAACGACAAGTTAATCAATTTAATGATCGGTCGTGTGACTACACAGCAGTTTCCTACGGTAGAAGCTCAGCCGGGACAGGTGTGTTTGGAAGTTAAGCATTTATCTTCAATAAATCCTCGCTCATTCCAAGATGTTTCTTTTGAATTACATAAGTCTGAGATTTTGGGTATTGGAGGATTGATAGGTGCACAACGTTCTGAATTAATGGAGGCTATATTTGGTTTACGGTCTGTAGTGGCAGGGCAAATTATTGTTAACGGTAAAGAAGTTATAATTCGTTCTCCCAAAGATGCAATCAAGCACGGTATAGGGCTGATTACGGAAGATCGTCGACAAACAGGAATTTTCCCCTTGATGTCTGTGTTGAATAATACATCTATAGCGTCTTTAGGTAAATATGAGTCAAAACTGAGGCTTATCAATCACGGAAATGTTTCAAAGGATGCTGTGGAAGTTAATTCTATGTTGAAAACAAAGACTGCATCTATGCAAACTTTGATACAAAACCTTTCCGGAGGAAATCAGCAAAAGGTTATTCTGGGACGCTGGCTTATGACCGTACCCGACATACTGATTATGGATGAACCAACCCGGGGTATTGACGTCGGTGCCAAATATGAAATCTATACGATTATGGCAGAGTTGGTAAAACAGGGAAAATCTATAATTATGATTTCTTCGGAATTACCGGAGTTAATCGGTATGTCACATCGGATTATGGTTTTGTGTAACGGTAAAGTGACGGGATTCCTCAAAAAAGAAGAAGCTACTCAGGAAGCCGTTATGCGGTTTGCAACACAATTCTCATAAATTACAAACTAAAAGGAGAAAGTTATGGGTAATACAGGAACAAAAGGTTTCTTAAAAGGCCTTAATGCAAAAGATATTGCATCCAAGTACACAACATACATTATTTTTATTGTTTTGTTCACCGGTTTAGGAATTTTAACCGGATTTGATTCATGGCGGTTACCTTCTTTACAGAATTTGGTAATTGCAGAGGCTATTCGTGCTTTTGCAGCCTTAGGTGTAGGTATTATCATTATTACAAGAGGTATTGACCTTTCAATCGGGTATGCAGTATGTCTGACGGCAAGTGTGGCTGCTTCTCTTTCTCAGAGTGTCAGTTACAGTGCTGCTATGTATCCCGGTATAGACTTCCCCGTATTTTTACCTATATTAGTTGCTGTTCTTATAGGTATGTTGGTAGGAGCTACAAACGGTGTATTGGTTGCTTATGCCAAGTTGCCTCCCTTTATTGCAACACTGGGTGTTTTATCCTTATGCCGTGGTATTCAGTTGATTTATACAAAAGCAACAGTTGTGGGTAGCGTTAAAAACGAGTACAAAGCCATCGCTCAGGGCTTTGTAGGACCATTCCCGTTGTTGATGATTTACGTTGCCATTGCAGCACTTATTGTATGGATTATTTTGCGACATACCAGACTGGGTGCAAACTTGTACGCCATCGGAGGAAATCCACAGGCTGCCCGGGTTGCCGGTATTAACGTAGAGCGTGGTTTGTTGTTCGCTTATACTTTTGCCGGAGCACTGTATGGTGTAGCCGGTGCTTTGCAAACAGCCCGTTTAGGACTTGCAAACTCTTTGACCGCCGTCGGTATGGAGTTGGATGCCATTGCCGCTGTTACTATTGGTGGTGTTTCTCAATCCGGTGGTGTAGGTACCATGGGTGGAATGATTTGCGGTGTTCTTATTATGGGAATTATTACGTATGGTATGAACTTCTTGGCAGTAAATTCATACTACCAATATTTGGTTAAAGGATGTATAATTATTTTGGCAGTATTCTTCGACATGCGTAAGCATGCCCGAAAATCATAAAGGAGTTATTTTATGGCACGTTTTGTATTGAATGAAACATCTTATCATGGTTCCGGTGCAATCAAAGAGATTGTAACGGAAGTAAAGACCAGAGGCTTTAAAAAAGCTTTTGTCTGTTCAGACCCAGACTTAGTAAAGTTTAATGTTACTTCAAAAGTAACGGATTTGTTAAAAGCCGCCGGTTTGGATTTTGAATTGTATTCAAATATCAAGCCAAATCCAACCATTGAGAATGTACAGACAGGTGTTGCTGCTTTCAAAAAAAGCGGGGCAGATTATCTGATTGCTATCGGTGGCGGTTCGTCTATGGATACCGCAAAAGCCATCGGTATTATTATTGCCAATCCTGAGCATGAAGATGTTCGTTCTCTTGAAGGTGCTGTTATAACAAAGAATAAGTGCGTTCCTATCATCGCAGTTCCTACCACAGCCGGAACCGCCGCAGAAGTTACTATTAACTACGTTATTACTGACGTTGAAAAGAAACGTAAGTTTGTTTGTGTTGATCCTCATGATATTCCTGTTGTGGCTGTAATCGATCCCGACATGATGAGTAGCATGCCTAAAGGTTTGACGGCTGCTACCGGTATGGATGCCTTGACCCACGCTATTGAAGGTTATATTACAAAAGGTGCATGGGAACTGAGTGATATGTTCCACCTGAAAGCTATTGAAATTATTGCCCGTTCTTTACGGGATGCTGTTGCCAATACTCCCAAAGGTCGGGAAGACATGGCTCTCGGACAGTATGTAGCCGGAATGGGATTTTCCAACGTAGGATTGGGAATTGTTCACTCAATGGCTCACTCTTTAGGTGCTTTCTATGACACTCCCCATGGTGTTGCAAATGCTATTTTGTTGCCTACCATTATGGAGTACAATGCTGCAGCAACAGGATCAAAATATCGGGACATTGCCAAAGCAATGGGAGTTTCCGGTACTGAGTCTATGTCAGAAGCCGAATACAGAAAAGCCGCTATTGACGCTGTAAAGAAACTGTCTGCTGATGTGGGAATTCCTGCAAACCTTAAAGAAATTGTTAAGCCGGAAGATGTTCCTGCCCTTGCTGCATCTGCTTTGGCAGATGCCTGTACACCGGGTAACCCGAAAGATCCCACAGTAGAAGATATCGAAGCCCTTTACCGTTCATTACTATAGTTTTTCATTTTTTTGTCCTCGGGGGCATCGGAGTTTTCCGGTGCCCCGTCTTTTTAAAACAGCATTGTCAATAACAGTAAAAGAACTAATCCGATTACGTTATACAAAGTAAAAATAAGTAAAAAGTGCGATAGGTTAGCATCCTTTGCAGAAGCATACAGCTTCAAAGTTATCAAACTTGCTAAAGAAGCTACTGGTGTTCCCAATCCTCCGATATTTACTCCTTGAAGCAAGGGTTTCCAGGATTCAGTGAAGCCGGATAGTAATACTGCTGCAGGAACATTACTGATAACCTGACTGGTAAGGGTTGCGGTTATCAGTGTATTTTTTTGTAATAACACATTAAGTTCTTGCCTGATACTTTCTATTTTACCTAAATTGCCGGAAACAATAAAAAAGCACACAAAAGTTGCCAACAGTGCATAATCCGGTTTTTTTAACAGTTGTTTATCAGTGAAAAAAAATATTACTATTATCGCTAAAGTAGTGATGGCAAAATGAACAATCCTGAATACCGTCAGAAGACACAGCACAAACAATAGTCCGTATATCAACAGTCGGTGGGGATTAGCTATACTTTGCCGTCCCATAGCAATTTTGGGAAGTTTTGACGGTAATACAGGTAGAGAAGAAGCCACAAGACAGATAAAGCTAAAAAGCGTCAAAGGCAAAACGGCGGAGAAAAAATCGCCGGCAGAAAGATTATAGGCAGCATACAAAAACAGATTTTGAGGATTGCCCACCGGTGTTGCCATGCTTCCCAGATTTGCGGCTATAGTTTGCAATACCAACACAGGCACGAGGGCTTTTGGACACGCAATTTGATCTAAAAGCAGTATGGTGAAAGGGACAAATGTCAGTAAAGCCACATCATTAGTTACAAGCATGGAAGTGAAAAAGGGCAACATCACCAACACAACACTTAAAATTCTGCCGTTTTTGCTTTTTTTAAATAACTGTATGGCAAGCCAGTGAAAAACACCGCAACTTTGAAAGCCTGCTACCACTGTCATAAGACAGAATAAAAGACATAAAACTTTTAAATCTATGTATTGAATATATTCGCTACTGGGAGGAACAAAAAACATAGTCAGTATTCCCCACAATGCAGCAATAACCAATACTGTTTCTTGTTTTATCCATTGATATATTTTTGAGAACATGATGCACTCCTCAATTCCAGTCGGGGATACGATACCACAAGGAATAAAGGTATGCAAGTATTATTTTAACCTGGAAAATACTCTATACCTAGATATAACAGTGCTTTACTGGTATAATGCGCACCGGGAGGAGAACATGACAGAAGGGATTTGTCTGACAGAGCAGATCATACGAGACGCAATTTCCAAAGATAACACATATTTTGTATTTCCCACTCATGTGGCGGCAGATTCTTGGTCGGAAAAAATATTGGATTTTATACCGGCAGTTGCTACGGAACGGTTCCTGTCATGGGATGTTTTTAAGGGTGAGTCTGTCCGTTCTCAACAGCAAGATAAACAGTCTGTCCCCTCTGTAATGAGAGAAATATTTGCAGTCCATGTTATAGAAGAAAATGCAAAAGCATGTAAAAACAATACACCTTTATTTACCGGTTTGATCAATCCTGATTACAGTGGCGAAGCTCAATCTTTTGCTCCGTGGATAGCGTCTCTATTACCTTCTTTAGCCTCATGGAAAAAAAATTTTGACAGAGGTACAAAATCAGGACAGATAATGGCAGATGCTACGGATAACGATATGCTGGTTTTATATGACTTGTACCGAGATTTTTTGGAAAAACACAGCCTTTTTGATCCTGCTTGGGAACAGCCCCCTTTTGAAGACAGGGGAAACCACTATATTATTTTTTATCCCGAAATTCTCAATGACTTTAGCGAATATCGGGTTTTGTTGGAAAACAGTCCTCATATCACCTTGGTGCATTTACCGGAAAATAAGCCGGCTGATTGTGTTGTATACGAAAACAGTCGTCAGGAATTACGGGAAACGGCACTGTTTATCCGAGAGTTGGTGGCAAAAGGTTATTGTTCCTACAAGGATATTTGCGTCAGCGTTCCCGACTTGGAAGTGTGGGAACCTTATATCAAGCGGGAATTTGAATTGTATTGTATTCCTGCGGTGTACAAGTGGAGTAAGAGTCTAAAAGCCTACGGGGCGGGAAAATTATTTTCGCAAATCCAACAGTGCCTTATAACAGAATTTTCTTTTGCCAGCATAAAAGACTTGTTGTTGAACAAAAACTTGCCCTGGAAAAATCCGAAACTCCACGACAGTTTAATTCAGTTTGGTATTGAAAACAGCTGTCTGTGTTCTTACAAAGACAAAGGTACTACCGTTGATGTGTGGAAGCAGGCTTTTAAAACTTCAGGGGGTGTATCTGCCGATGTGGAGCAGTTTTATGCTGCATTGATTGCCGGGTTAAAACGATTTGCCACTGCCACTACCTTTGAAAAAGTGCGAAATGCTTATTTTCAGTTCAGAGATGAGCTTATGTACATGGAAGATTCTTCTCCGGAAACTGATTTGATTTTAGGACGTTGTCTTTCCGAACTGGGAGACTTAATCGATGCTGAAAAATCTTTTCCTGATGTGACAGTCCCCAATCCCTTTGCATTTTTTATAAATGTAATAGAAGAAAAAGAATATTTGGCACAAAATGACACTGTGGGGGTATCCGTTGTTCCCTATAGATTGGCAGCAGTTGCTTCTGCCGGCTGTCACATTGTTTTGGATGCTTCTCAGGAATCGGTTACCTTGGTGTATAAGCAGCTGGGATTTTTACCTCAGTCAAAACGATTGGCTTTAGGTTTGGAAAATGTGAATCCGTCAAATCTGTTTCTTCAATTATACAAAGAACACAGTGTATTGCCTGCCCGTTTTTCCGTTTCGGAAAAAAGTTTTGCCGGCTTTTCCATACCTCATAACAGCTTACATGTTTGTTCACCGGAAACCGATAAGGAAGGCGCGATGGATGAATCCTCTTTTTCAACCCAAGATTTTTACCGCAGAGAAAACTTTGTATTTAAAATGCAAGGAAACTGTCCTCAAGATGCTTTTATTCCTACCGAAACACAATTACAAGGTTTTTCTTATTGGAAAAATCATGGAAAAAAAGAAAAAGAAGAAACAACTATAAATCTTTCTCCTTATGCTCAGCTGTTATGGGAACGGTTGTTTGCAAAAGGAGCTGAGTCATATCTTAAAATATCTCAAAGCCAGCTAAGAGCCTTTTTCACTTGCCCCAGAAGTTGGTTTTTTGAAAGAATTCTTCGTTTGGAGGAACCGGACACGGAAGTTCTACTGATGAAAAACACCCGTATGGGAATAATTTTTCACAGTATAATACATGCTTTTTTGGAACCCTTAAAAAATACGAAAACTCCCATACCTTCTCCTGAAGACACAGAGTACGGTTCTGATTTGTCCTCACAAAATAAAGCTGTTTTGAAAACCTGCGTGAAAACAGTGTTGGAAAACAGCGAGGTAAACCATATTGCCAAAAGTTTGCTTTTAGCTCAGGAAGCAGAGATCTACGAAACGATGGAGCGTTTTTTTGTCTCTTTTACCGGTGAGTTTAAAGACCATGTGGTGGTAGCTTTGGAAGAAAAACTTTCCTGTGCCGCTGTTGACGGAGAAGGAAATCCCATAGGAACAGACGCCCGGTATGAAGGAATACTGGATTGTATTTTATGTTCCTGGGAAGATGACATTGTCATAGTGGATTTTAAAACAGGACGAACGCCGGGAACATGGGATTGTCTTCCCGATGAAAACGGTCAATTAGGTGATTTTCAGATGGCTCTGTACACCATAC
>JAHLFV010000223.1 GCA_018883625.1 Candidatus Treponema excrementipullorum | reverse complement strand
AGCCTCAATAGTGTGAACGGCTGTCGCTAAATTGATCTTCTCTTGAAGCAATGTAATTTCTTCCGTAGTCTTTGTTATTTGAGCTTGCAATATATCCCGTTTTGAACCGTAACCAGAATTTTGCAATTTTTGTGCCTGCTCCAACTGTGACTGAGCTGTTTCAATTTTTAGTTTTTGATACTCAATTTTAAGATTTGCCAAATTCATACTGTTATACTGTTTGTAAAGCTCTTGCTTTACAGTAGATATGGCAGCTTCTTTTTCGTAAACAGCAGTATTTATATCAGAACCAGCCCGTTTTACGTCGTTAAGAATTTTTCCACCATCCCAAAGAGTTGTCTTAATTATCAGGGTGATGTTTGCAGAGGTATTTTCCTGCCAACTGAGATCGCCTTTAAAAAGTTTTTGCATATCACCCTGAAATCCCAAACCAAGATTTAAGGCAATATCCGGTTTTCCATAGATAGATGCCTTTGCAACTTTTTGAGCATCAGAGGAAACTTCCACTAATTTATCCAAAATAACAAAGGTATCCTTCTCAGGATTTAGAGCCAAAGATTCCAAATATTCCAGTTTCTGTTCTGTCATTTGTTTATAAAAATCTTCATCGGGAAGAACAGCAATCATATCACCGGTTAAGTTCGGTAACCCAGTAATCCGTCGTAACTCTTCTAAAACAGAGTCTTTATTACTTTCTATCTCTGACATGGTAACAGGTATAAGAGCTGCTTGTGTTTTTGCTTCCAACACATCTTGTTTAAGCAACACTCCTTGTTTTAATCCATCCTCAGAAAGAACAACCAATTCATCCACATATTTTTGTTGTTGTGTCAAAAGTTTTTCTATTTCTGTCAGGTAATATAGCGCTACAGCACTGGCTTCCAACGAAACTTTCAGTTGTTTCTTTTGGGAGGATAGTTGTAATGCCTGGACATCTGCCACATTTGAATAAATTTTCACCCCATTACTGATTTTACCCCAGGTATAAATGGGTTGCTGAATATTTACCATAAAGGCATAGTACCAGTTAGGCATTCCCTCGTATACAACAACGTCCTGAACAGGAATATTTATACCACTCAATACGGGAATAGAACTTACATCTCCTATTGCTCCATTCAAAGAGCCTTGCTTCAAAGTTATTTCATCAATAGGAGGATTAAACATGTACATACTACCACCGATAAAATCAATCTGCGGTTGATAATTCCCCTTTGCATCTTTTACGTCCAGCAAAGCTTTATTCAAATTCTCCTGAGCCTTTTTCAAATCCACGTTATTTTCTTCCATAGAGAGTACCAAATCGTTGAGTGTTAACTTTTCACCGGAATAAGTCAATCGGGGAAGAGGCGATTTTCCTGTACTACTACTCTGAGCATATCCCTTAGGCACCGACACCAATAAAGACAAAGTTATTAGTAGCAAAGAGACCTTAATCAAAGAATTCTTTTCACTTTTCATATGACGCCTTCTCTCGGCAATATAGTACAAGACAGGAATAACAAAGAGAGTAATCAATGTGGAAGTCAGCAATCCACCGGCAATAGCTTGTCCCAAGGGGGCATATATTTCCGCACCTTCCCCCTTGGCTATAGCCATAGGAACAACGCCTAACATAGTAGTCAAAGTTGTCATAAAAATAGGACGAATACGACTGGCAGAACCAGATATAACAGCTTCTTGCAAAACAGATTCCTGACCCTCTTCGTCTTTCCGTTGCTCTCGCAATAAATTAATATAATCAATAAGAATAATTCCGTTATTTACAACGACACCACCTAAAGATATAACACCTAAAAAAGCTACCAAATTCATAGAGGAACCAAAAATCAACAAGCCGATAACAATACCTATAAGACAGAAAGGAATAGTAGCCATAACGATTAAAGGTTGACGGAACCGTTCAAACTGTAAGACCATAACAGTGTATACTAAAAACCAAGCTACAGCTAAAGCCATAACAACGGAAGGTATAGAATCTTCTATAAGCTCCATTACACCGCCGGATTTACTCGTAATTCCGGTAGGTAACGGATTCTTTTTTAGCCATTCCTGTACCCGGCTATTTACACCGGAAGTGTCTTCAGAAATCAAACGGGCTGATACAGTAATAGTCTTTGCTCTGTCTTGTCGATTGATTTTTGAAAGAGTATTTTCTTTTCGAATATCTCCGATACTGGCGAAAGACACAGGAGCTCCAGCTGCCGAAATTACCTGTATATCTGTCAAATCGTCAGGAGTAAAGACGCTGTTTTTCTTGTCAGAGTAAAGGTAAATATCGTAACGATTATCATCCTCAATACTTCTGAAACGCCCAACATTCATTCCCTGAAACAGAATAGTAGCTGTAATTCCTGCCTCATAACTGGAAATTCCCACACTACTCATGTATTCATGGACCATATCCATGGTAAGAGCCTGAGCATCCATACTTGTATTCATTTTTACAGTAACAACTTCTTTGTCTTGCTGCAAAAAATTCTTAAAGCTCACCGCCGTATCATACAGTAAATCGATATCTTCACCAACAAAAGTTAAGCCGTAACCGCCTCCACCGGTAACATATCCCAAAAGTTTATCAAAACCACCATTGGTAACTTCTACTGCTACGCCGGGAATTTCAGAGGTAATGACATTTTGCATTTGAAGTATTATGGTATGAATATCCCTCTCTCTTTCTGCAACAGGTACCAAAACAACATGAATATAGGATGCATTGGTCTGTTGTTGAGCACTACCAAAATTTTCTACCGCACCAATAAATGAAACTGCTGTTTGAACTTCCGGTACATTTTTATAAAGGAGAGATACCACCTCTTCTGTATTAGCTTTAGTTTTCTCTAGAGTAAAACCACTGGGATATTCCAAATTTATATAAAAATCACTGTTATCAGTAGAAGGAACAAAGGTAATACCCAAAGATTGCAAAATAAATAAAGTTGCCAATAAAACAACACAGGATAAAAATACAAAAAACTTCCAAGATTTCAAACTCCACCGAAGCATTTTTTTATATTTTTCTTCTAACCAGTTAACGCCTCTATGGACAAAAGTAACTCGGGTTTTAGGTCCCGTATCTTTTAAAAAGAGCTTCATCAAAAAAGGCACAAGAACCACTGCGGAGATGAAAGAAGCCGTTAAAGCCATAATAAGGGTCAAAGAAACATCCCTTAAAATCATACCTACAATGCCGGATAAAACCGCTATAGGCACAAAAACAACTACAGTAGTAGCTGTACTGGCAAAAATAGAGGCCCCTACCTCACCGGATCCCTTAAAAATAGCTTCAGATACCGAGTAACGAAGTTTTCCTTCAGAGTCTCTTTCACCATAATAGCGGTACACCTGTTCCAGCATAACGATGGAACCGTCCACTACCATACCTAAAGCAACAACAATGCCGGATAAACTCATAAGGTTGACGGTAACACCGAAGAGTTTCATGGCAACAAAGGTAAAAAGAATAGACAAAGGTATGGAAAGCCCGATTATCAAAGTAGCACGGAAATCTGTCAAAAACAGAAAAATTACCAAAACTGCCATAACAATGCCACCAATACCCGATTGAATAACCGTACTCATAGAGGCACTGATTGTACGGCTGTCATCATCGATTATATTGTAGGTTATAGCTCCACCGATTTCCGCTTCTGACTCTGCCAAAATATCTTTTATGGTTTTGGCGATAGTCATGGTATTACCGTCTGACCTCTTTTTCACTTCTACCAAAATCAAGGGATTTTTACCATCGGTTACATAGGTTTCCGGTTCCGGATAGTCAAAAGTAACATCTGCCACGTCCTGAAGCCGTATAATTATTCCATCTTCCGTACTACCTACCGGTAACTGACGGATATCTTCCAAAGAAGTCAACTCTCCTCTGTAACGAATTGCGATATTTTCGTCGTTGTAGACAACGGAACCTGCCGGCAAGGAAACATTACTGTACCCTAAGATTTGGTATACATTAAGGGCAGAAATTTCCTTGGAAGCCAAATCTTCCACTCTTAATTTGACGTTGACTCGCAGATTACTGCCACCGGAAACTTCTACACTGGAAACACCGGCAACAGAGGTCAGACGAGGTTTCAGCGTGTTTTCAACATAATTTGTCACAGCTCCCTGATCTTCTCCTCCCAATACTGAAAAGGAGAATACAGGTAACATTTCCGCCCCTCCCACAAGTACAATGGGAGTCCCACTTAACCCCTGAGGCAAATCAGGCATCAAACGGTTAATTCTGTCCCGAACCTCGGTAACCCGGTCATAGGGATCAATACCATCTCTGAAGGTTATAGTTATAGTACATACAGAATTGGCAGATTCACTGGAAATACTTTTAAAATCAGGCAAAGTAACAAAGTCATCTTCCAACACGGAAGTGACATCTTCTTCCATGTCTTGGGCATCTGCACCGGGATATACAGCCACTACAATTACAGAAGGCATGGATATATCACCCATGAATTCTACGTTAATCGAAGATACGGACAATATTCCGAAAACGCCCAAAACTATCAAAAGCATTCCGATAACAACGGGATGTTTTACTGCAAACTGTGATACTTTCATAGAGGAACCTATTTATCCTTCCATACCAAATCTTCTTTTTTGCCCTTCAGCTTTTGACCGCTTAAAACAGAAGATTGTCCTTCGATAATAAATAATTCATCCACATACTTTTCCGGTACCATGATCCATTGAGAGTCAGACAAAACCGTATCAAAAGTAATACTTTTGGCAGTACCTGTAAATCCATCAAAGGTTTCTTCCCCTTTTTCAAAAATATACACTCTGCCGTCACTGGACTGGGCCGTTAAAGGAATGAGAGGTATCTTTGTCATTTCTCTGAAAATTACAATAACTTTGACAAACATCCCTGGCTTAAAAGTTTCAGGAGGCTCGGTTAATCTAAATGTCGCCTCAAAAGTTTTAGATACACCGTCTACATAGGAAGCAATAGTGTCTATGGTTGCCTCACAGACTTCTTCATCTTTACCTACAACACCGCTTTTGATAACTTGAGCTTTCAGAGTCTCTGTACTTTCTACAAAGAGAGAATAATATTTTTCAGGTACATTAAGTTTTACCACCAATTCAGATAAATCTGCTACAATTGCCACAGGCTGTGGAGAACCGGCAATACTACCCACTGCCAAAGGTGCAGAAATAACTGTCCCGGAGACAGGTGAAGTAACCTGAGCATAACTCATTTGTAACAAGCTTAAATCATATTGAGCTTTAGCAGCATCTCTTTGAGACTTTACCGTATCATACTCTTGCCGAGTAGCAGCCCCCGCCTGATACAAACCTGATATTCGTTGGAATGTTTTTTCGTAACCGGTATAAGCAGCCTGTGCTTGAAGCATTTGCTGTTTAAAAGGTTCTTCATCTATAACTGCCAACAAATCCCCTTTTTCTACGGTTTGTCCAACAGACACAGGGTACTCCAATATAGTACCGCTTACCATAGGTATCACGGGAATCATAGAACGAGCCTCAACATGAGCACTGAGAGTAAGAGTCTCTGAAATCTGACCCATAACAGGATTAGCTACAGTTACCAAGGGAATAGGAGCTTCGTACACAACTTTTTTGCCTGAAGCTATAAGACTCACCACAAGCACAACCAAAACAGCAACAACAACTACAACAATGTACTTTACTACGGAAAGCTTTCCTATTTTTTTCATAACTGACACCCTATTTTAAATAAAACAATTTACTCCACCCGCTCTAAATAAAATAAGCTATCTAAGAAAGATCTTAGATAGCTTATTGCCCGGAACAAGACTTG
>JAHLFV010000019.1 GCA_018883625.1 Candidatus Treponema excrementipullorum | reverse complement strand
TTGTTGCCCCACTGGGTGCCTGCCACATGGCGCAGCCTTGCACAGACCAGCATCAGGGCAGAGTTACCATCCGGGAAACTGCCCACCACACGGGTGCGGCGGCGAATCTCCCGGTTCAGCCTCTCAATGACGTTGTTGGTGCGGATACGGGTCCAGTGTTCGCTAGGGAAATCGCAGTAGGCCAGAGTCTCCTCAATGCCATCTTCTACCTTCTTTGCGGCCTCTTTCAGCTTCATAGCGCGCAGTTCTTCCACCACAGCTTTGGCCTTCTGCCTGGCTGCTTTCTTGCTCTCTTGGGCGTGGATCGCTTTGAGCATCTTGGCCACAATCTTTACCTTGGAGCGGGGCGTTACCGAGAAAACATTGCGGTAAAAGTGGACGGTACACCGCTGGTATGTAGCTTTGGGGAATACTTCGCCCACGGCCTCCAGCATACCGAGGCATTTGTCTCCCACAATGAGTTTCACGCCATCCAGACCACGGCTGCGGAGCCATTGGAAGAAACTGACCCAGCTAGTCTTGTCCTCTTTCATGCCCTCAGCAGCACCTAAAACCTCACGATAGCCATCCTCGTTGACAGCAATGGCTACCAGAATGGCTACATTTTCAAACTCTCCGCCCCAGTTGCGGCGCAGGTAGATTCCATCCACATAGACATACGGATACCGCCCACCTTGCAAAGGACGGTTTCGCCAATCCTCAATGTGGACATATGCTTTCTTATTCAGCTCACTGATGGTGGACGGCGACACCTTGCTACCCCACAGAGTCTCGGTGATGTCCTCCACACGCCGGACGGATACACCTGCCAGGTACATCTCGATAAGAGCTTCTTCTACACTGCTTTCCCGGCGACGGTACCGCTCAATGATGGCGGTCTCAAAGGAGATTCCTTTGAGTTTTGGCACCCTGAGGGTGACATCCCCGGAAGTGGTGGTGAGATTTCGGCTATAGTGGTCACTGCGGTAGCCCTGCCGTTGCTCATTGCGCTCGTGTCGGGCTGCCTGGGTCAGTTTTTGAGCTTCGGCCTCCAGCAGTTCATTGAGCGTCTCCTCTACGCTATCCCGTACTAACTCCTTCAGCTGCCCCTTTATTACTTCCTCGTTTAGCTGTACAATCTTCTCTGACATGGTTTGTTGTCTCCTTTTAGAATGGTCTGTCACAACTTCATTCTACCAGAGTTCTGCAAACCATGTCTCTTTTTGTTTTTGCGAAACTTATTCTACCTTATCCTCTTAGCCATTGTCTTATCCTTTTGTTTGTTCCTAGCTCACATTATGGATTTTTCAATGGCTTTTTTCTACTCCTTTTTGCGAACTTCATTGTACTGTATCCAAAATCTGACTTGAGCACAAAGCCTTACATTAAACACGTAACGAAAAAATATTAGTTACTGCAAAAGGCTCTCCCCGGTAGGGTGGGCTTACCCCTGGGCAAACCGGAGAGTTTGGAAGCTTTTTTACAAGGACAAGGTCGTAAAATATTATTTTGATTCATAGTTTTGTATAAGCTCAATATTATATTTATCTATGTCAGTTAGCAAAGAATCGCTATAATTTGGATTCTTTTTATACCAAGTGTAGCATTCCCAAAGACTCTGTAAATCTACACTTTTGAATGTTCTGCCATGGCGGGCATAAACTGCGTTACGTAAAACTCGGAGCTGTGACTTATCAAGATCTTTTAAGTCGCCTTCTTTGAGCTTAGAATCCAGCTTTGAAAAGTTTAGACCATTATAGGCAAAGAAATCTTCAGGACAATATGCATTTTTAATCTGTTCCTGGGTTACCGATTCATCAAGAATGTAACGTTGTTCAGATGGAGACCAATAATAGAACTTTGTAATAACCTCTTTGTTTTTTATTTGATATGGAATAGTAAAACCTCTTTTATTGTTTATTATACAAAATAAAATATTTTTTCCAAAAAGTTTTCCAATTTCTGTAGACTTAAAAAAGTGGTTGTCTATTTCATTAGAATGAAATAGAATAGTGGTGTTATTTAAATCCGATAAGTCAATAATTATTGAATAAAATGATATTGAATCTCCACGAAAAATAAATAAATCTTTTTTACAATCAAAATTCAAATCTGCAAAAATTGAAGTTGAATTATTTAATTGAATATTTTTAATTTGATTATAAAAGGTTTGTGAAATATCAGATTTATTAATATAAAAAGATTCATTAAAGAAAATAATGGAATTATCGTTTAAAATATATATGTTATTTAAAAATGCATAATTTTGATATTTTTCATACAGAGAATTTCTGGCTACAGATAAAACTATAAGTGCTTCGGATTCATTTAATTCTTTATTATCTTGAATAGAGTATTTATAGTTTTTTGTATTAAAAAAATGATTAGTTAAAGAATCTTCTCGTAATACCTTTACTACTTCATTTTCTGATAAACAGAACATATTATTTGTTAATAATATAAATAAAATAAACAAAAGTTTTTTCATAATTATTCCTTTCTTTTTTCTAATTCTTGTATAGTGTCATATTTTTCTCTAAACTTTTGATTAGGATTTACAAAAAATTCACATTGTTTATCACCAAAAGCAGTATTCATAGTTATATCCATACCTGTTCTCGTTTCAACAGAGACATTACACAATTTCAATTTTTTTAAATCATTTGAATTATTTTCTGGTTGAGGTTGTACTGTTGCAAAATGAGGTGATAAACCATTGGTGTTTTCCCAAGCTACCTACAATAACAACAAAGCCTCGATTTGCATATTTCAAAATTTCTTGGCATGTTGTTAGTTTCTTTATTTCTCCTTTAGCTGCTTGATTACGTAGAACAACACACCAATAACTAGATTCTTTATATGGATATGTTTTATCATATTTAGAATAATTAAAATCAATAGGAGCATCGTAATTATCTGTAAATTTTAAATAATCCTCATCAACTGCTTGAATAGTTAAATAAACAGCATGGTTGCAATAAGTTTGATCCGAATAAATAGGATCTAAATTATAAATGCCACGTTTTCCTTCCTGAATACATTTTATATTAACAACACGTTCCTGAACACGTTTTAATTCTTTGATATGTAAGTTTTCAATTTCAACTTTATCCATCAATCCAATAAACTTCACAGGGTGAAAGAAGGTTACATTTGATTTAGATGACAAACTTGTATTTTCCCAAAAACAATAATCATCCCTTTGTTGTTTCAGATAATCCATATCAGAGTATGGCCAAGCTTTTTTATAAGCATCCATAAGGCCGGAGTCTTGTTTCCATTCTGAAGTATTTAAAAAAAACAAACTGGATACAAGTTCTTGATTCTTGTTTAATGTGTATTTAAGTTCTTCTTCATCAGTCTGATTTATATTTAGTTCAGCCAAAAATTTCTCTTTGTTTTCACACCTATATTTACCAAAGTCTGACAGATTAATTTTTTCAAAGAAATCTTCCCACTTATCGTAAATAATTTCTTCTACAGGTTTACTTGTATCAATATACTGCAGATATCAATAGAAAAGCTTATTGGCTGCAACAGCAGCAGGCTTAAACCACCTTATAAGCTTTCCTAAAAAAGTCCAAGTTCACTTTGGGCAGGACAATGCAGATAAAGCAGATAATAGATTAAAGTGGGGAACAAAACATACATTTGATGGATATGAGGAGGGTAAATCCTTATATAACGGAGATGTTCTAAATACAGAGCACAAGCTGTTAAAAACCCAATTAATATAAAATTGGCTGAATTCTTAGGTAAACTTCCATCAAATGCAGTTCTTGATATGTCTGGAAAAGATTCTAATAAAATATATACATTTGATGCTCCTGGTGCAAATTTAATAATTAACGGTGATGCAAGTAATGTAAGTTTTTTAAATGGTTATACTGCTGGTTTTGTTATAGCTAATGGAGCAGCACCTATAACAATTGGTTATACAGATTTATATAAATATAGCCAATTACCAAAAGAAGGAACAGGTGAATACACATCAAATGATACAATAATAGATTTTCGTGGAGTTGATATGGAAGTAGATTATCCAGTAAATAAATTTATGTTAGCAGAACAAACCAAAGTACTTTATATAGAAAATGTTGAAAAAGAAAACAGTTTAAAAAATAAAATAAAAGACTCTCTTTGGTTTGTGGATACCTACTATTCAGATAATAAAGATCCTAACATTTAAACCATCCAAGAGTTTGAACAAAAAGGTAATACAGCATTAGGGCACTTTGGAAATAATTGAACCTAAAAAGTTTTTTCCGCCTTTAAAGTTTTATGCAAAATCCTCGGTCTCTTTGTGAAAAAAACTTTTGTTATTTTCACAAAATCATGGATTTTCGGCTTGAAGGAAAAGAAACAATAGGCTAGAGTACTCCGACAAAATCGGTGGCTAGGAATTGCCTGTATTTTACTGCCGTGTTGATAGTTATCTGCAATATCCGAAAAGTCCGTAAGGTATTTTAAATGGCCTACCGAAAAGGAGCTATCTATTATGAAAACGTCTTGTTTAAATGAAAAAATCACGTCTGCAATTTACGGAGTTGCCGTGGGAGACGCCTTGGGAAATCCCGTTCAGTTTCTTCCCCGGGAGGATTTGCAGGCAAATCCCCTAACGGAAATGATTGGCGGCGGTGTATTCAACAAAAAACCGGGTACTTGGACAGACGATACCAGCATGACTTTGTGTCTTTTGGCAAGCCTTGCAGACCGAGGCACATTGGACTACGAAGACGTGATGGAAAATTTTATAGATTGGCTTTGTAACAGTGCTTTTACTCCCAACGAGAAAACTTTTGACGTGGGACAGGCTTGCTTTAGATCGATTATAACAGGCCGACGGGGTGTTCCGCCTTTGGAATGCGGACGAAAAGGCGAACATGAAAACGGCAACGGCTCTTTAATGAGAATCGCTCCCATTGTTTTTTATCTATACAAGGAAATGGGTGGTGATGCTTTTTCCAAGGACGAAGCATTTAAAGTCGTTGAAAATGTTTCTGCTTTGACCCACGCCCATCCCATTGCGTTGGTGGGCTGCGATATATATGTAGCCATGTTGATGGAGCTATTGCAGGGATGTAGAAAGGAGGAGCTTCGGGACAAAGCCCTTCCTAAGGTTCTTAACTATGTAGAAGGTCATCCTGAGTACAAACCGGCTTTGGAACGGTATTCAAGAATCATGCTTTCTGCACCTAAAGATTTAACGGAGTTACAAACTGATGAAATAAACAGCTCCGGTTACGTGGTAGATACCCTTGAATCGGCTTTGTGGTCATTCCTTACAACGGACTCCTACAAAGAATGTCTTTTAAAAGCGGTCAACCTGGCAGGAGACTCTGACTCCATCGGGGCTGTCGTAGGAGGAATGGCAGGTTTGTACTATTGCGGTGACGAAGAACGGAAAATTCCCCAAGAATGGATGGAAAAAGTCAGAGGTAAAAAACTGATAAACAGCTTACTTGACAAATTTTGTGCCACTTTCGGTAGTGAGGAGACCGTGTAATCGTGACTGTGTGATCCTGTCACTGTCTGACGGACTTTAACGAAGTTTTATCTTGCTACGTAAAAATCTATCTGTTATACTTTCACGAAAGGTGGAAACATGGAACAATCCAAAGTTAAACGGTTCGGCATTTTGACTTCCGGTGGGGATGCTCCCGGACTGAATGCTGCTATAAGAGGCGTTGCCAGAACCGCAATGGACGAATTCGGAATGGAAGTTATCGGCATTGAAAACGGATACCGAGGCTTGATAGAAGGTAAATGCCGAAAGCTGGAGCCGGAGGATTTTTCCGGTATCTTGACTCGTGGGGGAACCATTTTGGGGACGTCCCGGGAAAAACCTTTTAAAAATTACACGATTTACGAAAACGGCAAGACTGCCGTGGATAAAATAAAAGAAAATTATAAAAACTGGGGACTGGATGCATTGGTAATCCTTGGGGGTAACGGTACCAATACAACAGGCTGGCTTTTACAGCAAGAAGGATTGAATGTTGTCGGTTTACCGAAAACCATTGATAACGACTTGGTTATGACCGATGTAACTTTTGGATTTCACACTGCGGTTTCCATTGCCACTGACGCCATCGACAGAATTCACACAACAGCTCACAGTCATAACAGAATCATGATTATCGAAGTTATGGGGCACAAAGCCGGTTGGCTTGCTTTACATGCCGGTGTTGCCGGTGGCGGGGACGTTATACTTATTCCGGAAATTCCTTATAAAATCGAATCCATTGCAAAACATTTGGAAAAAAGACGGGATGCAGGAAAGGAATTTTCCATAGTAGTGGTTGCAGAAGGGGCTTTATCGGAAGAAGAAGCTCTCATGGACAAAAAAACACTGAAAAAAAATCGCCTTGCCATGAAACATTCCATTGCCTATCGTGTTGCCGAAGAACTGGAAGCGGCAACGGGACTGGAAGCTCGGGTTACGGTTTTAGGCTACGTACAACGGGGCGGAATACCGGTGGCTCAGGACAGGGCATTGGCTACTTTGTTCGGCACGGAAGCGGCTCACATGCTGGCTCGAGGTGACTTTGGAAAAATGGTAGCTCTACAGAACGGAAAAGTCTGCGGTGTGCCTTTAGAAGACATTGCAAAAAAAATAAAAAAAGTACCACTGGATGACCAAATGGTCTTGGCAGGAAGGGAAGTAGGAACATGCTTCGGAGATTAGAATATAAGTGTCACTTTTGTAGTGAGTGTGCAGGATACGGATGCGTCGGAGAATTGCCCGGTATGGGGGGAGCCTTTGACAGTGCAAATTTTCAGGCGAATGTAGCCGGATGGAAAAAGCTTGAAGAGGAATTTTCTGTTGGGAAAGAAGCTATACCGGCAGAAAATTGCAACGGAGAGTTTCCTGCTCTTCGGTTAGCTCCCATGACCGGGGCTGTGGAAAATGTAGGGTATCCTGATGAACGGGCTTTTTACTATGACTTGTTGATGGCTGCTGCTACAGCCGGTTTTCGCCTTGCTTTGGGAGACGGAACTCCCGATGAGAAACTTTTGTACGGTATAGAAGCCATGAAAGCAACTCGGCAGTTTTACCCCGACATACAGGCCGCCGTTTTTATAAAGCCTTATGCCAACGAAAAGATTTTTGAACGTATGGAATGGGCAAGAGAGGTTGCGGAATTTCTAGGTGTGGATATTGATTCATATAATATCGTGACTATGCGGAACAAAGCCAAGCTGGAAAAAAAGACAGCTACTCAGCTAAAAGAATTAAAACAAAAAGCGGAAAAACCTTTTATGATAAAAGGTCTTTTTACTCCGGAAGATGTGGAACTTGTAAGAGAAGTTAAACCTGATGTGGCAATCATATCCAATCACGGCGGACGGATAGAAACTGTGCGGGGCAGTACGGCGGAATTCTTAAAGAATTACGGCAAAGAATTACAGGCTAATTGCGGTCAACTGTGGGTAGACAGCGGTTTAAGGACAAGAAAAGATATACTGACAGCGGCCCGTTTTGGGGTAAAAGAAGTTATGATCGGTCGTCCCATTGTGACAGCTTTGTGCCGGGATGGTGTAAAAGGTGTAAAAAAGGTTGCGGAAACCCTTGGAGGAAATTCTTAAAATAAAATCGGTACGTATGCCGACTGTGAAAAACTCTGAATAATCGATCCCTGTAAAAGAGCCTGCTTTCAAAAGTCGTGGATTATTACAGGGATTCGACTTTGTAATTGTCAGAACTTCCCGGTTATTGGGCTCCGTACTGAGCAAGGTAGCGTTTCATGGCCTCCAAATGTTCCGCTCCCTGAATAATACCGTCCTCTATGGCTTTGATGATATCTTTTATGGTAACAATGGAATACACTTTAATGCCGTAGTCGGTGTAGGCTTGCTGAACTGCAGAGTATTGGCTGTCTAAAGCTTTTTCCATTCTGTCAACGGTGATAATCATTGCTTCTATTTTGACGCCTTCTACCGTCTGTAACTTGGGTAGCACCTCTTTTAATGCTTTGCCACTGGTCATAACGTCTTCAATAATAACCAAAGAATCACCGGCTTTCGGTTGTTGACCTACAAACATACCGCCTTCTCCGTGGTCTTTTGCTTCTTTGCGGTCAAAACAATATCCTGCGTTACTATTGTATTTGTTGTGTAAGGCTATTACCGCACTAACGGACAAGGGAATCCCTTTGTAGGCAGGACCAAATAGGATGTCCGGTTGAAGATTATGTTCTCTTATACAGTCTGCATAAAATTCTCCCAGTTGGGCAAGGTGGGCACCTGTTTTATAATTTCCGGTGTTTATAAAATAAGGGGCTTTACGTCCGCTTTTCAAGGTAAAGTCGCCAAAAGTCAAAACACCGCTGTCACTCATAAATTTGATAAATTTCTCTTTGTATGTCATAGTTTAGTATAGCATAAATATGAGGGAAAAGTAACTATAGATATAACTTTATGGTTACTTTTGTTGTTTTATGCTACACTGAATGGAATAATTTGTATGAGGGGTACTTGATTTTATGTCTGTTTTTCAGAGTATTTTTCTTGGAATTTTACAGGGAATTGCGGAGTTTTTACCTATTTCCAGTTCCGGTCATTTGGCTGTAGCTCAAAGGCTTTTTGCTTTGGAAGATGTTCCGCTATTATTTGATATTTTTCTTCATTTGGCAACGCTTGGTGCTGTTGTCTTATTTTTTCATAAAACCATTATCCGTTTATTTTGTGTCTTGGGACGGTGGCTTACCAGAAAATCCCGGGAGGAAGATAAGAGTGATTTATCTATGATAGTGGCTTTGCTTTTAGGAACTTTTATTACCGGAGTAATCGGTATATTCTTTTCCGACATAGTTCCCACTATTCCCGAAAAAATTATTTGCGGCGGTTTTATCGTGACAGCTCTTATTTTGATTTTGTCTGATTTTGTGGATTCAAAAAATCAAAAAAAACGGGAAGCCCTTGGAACTCAAAATGATGAAAAGGTGGTTGCAACCGATGGGGCAGTTGCCGGTGCTCAAACAGTAAAACCCTGGCAAGGATTACTTATCGGTTTTGCCCAGGGCTTAGGAGTGTTACCCGGGATTTCCCGTTCCGGAAGTACTATTGCCGGTGCTTTGTTGTGCGGGGTAGACAGGAAAATTGCCGGCGAATTTTCTTTTTTGCTTTCCATTCCTGCCATACTGGGAGCTTTTATTCTTGAATTAAAAGATTTCGGTAGTATGAGTTCTTCTATAGGTGTAGAAGCAGTTATTGCCGGCTGTGTTGCCGCTTTTCTTTCCGGTTTTTTTGCTTTGTCCGTGTTGATGAAAATCATTAAAAAAGGACATTTGCAGTGGTTTGCGTTATACTTAATTCCTGTAGGAATTTTAGGAATAATTTTTTTCTAGAAAACTGTAAGCAGTAGGGTGATGTATGAAAAAATTTTTTATCGGAGTATGGGGTACTTTATTGATGTCAGTGGTTCTGTCTTGTTCCGGGGCTAAACCGGAAATAGAAACAGCCTTGGATGAAGAAGGTTTGTATATTTTGGATTTTCAACCTGTAGGAGAACTTCCTACAGCAGTGAAATATCCGTCCATATATGTGCAGTTTTCTCAGCCTGTGGTAGCTGTGGAAAAACTAGGCTCACCGTCAGATAGTTCTGATTTAATGAAAATCGAACCTGCTATTCCCGGTGTATTTCGCTGGTACGGCACCAGCTTGCTATGCTTTGATGCCACGGAAGCTGTGATCCCTCAGCGGGAATATACCGTAACTTTATCGGAGTCCATAACCTCTGTGGAGGGAAATCCTCTGACCGGTCAACGCATCTTTACGTTTAAAACCGAGGAACTGCAGTTAAAAAGTATTACACCCGGTTATGAAGCAGCATTGGAAGGTTATATTGTAAGTAGCGATGATTTACCGGTAGAAGATGCCCGTTCCATCGCTTTGTATTTTTCCTATCCTGTTACAATAAAAGAAATCTCAAAGTATGTCCGTGTTGTTGATGAGGCTGGAACAGAGTACGACTATACTATGAGTTATCCCGATGAAAATAATAAAAATCTTGTTGCCGTAAAGTTAAAAAAGACACCTCTTGAAAATACAAAAATGACTGTTGTATTACAGGCAGGGGCACGTTCCGATGGAAAATCTTTAGGCACAAGTACGGAAGATACAAGTCATTCTTTCCATACGTTAAAGCCTTTCTCTCTTGTTGATGTTATTGGTTCCCGCTCAGGAGTTTCCCGGTCTCATCCTGTGGTATTCCAATTCAGTCACATGTTGGATGAATCCATAGACAAAAAGAAAATTGCAGAGGCTTTGGTAACTTCTCCTGCCATGACTATAACGGAAGAAAATATCGTAATTTCCGGTTCTACACTTACTGTTCAGGGATTACCGGTGGACTATGAACAAACTTTTTCCATAACACTGAATGGTGGTGTTGTTTCCGATATATACGGTCGTGTGTTGCAAGATACCATCGGCCCTAAATCTATTACCGTACCGGCAGCAACCAGTTATGTTGCTTTTAAGGATTACGGTTTTGTCATGCTGGAAAATCAGTTTGCTCCCAAAATCATTTTTTCCCATCAGAATATTTTGCCGGGATCAAGCTATACAATTTCCACCCTTGACAACGGAACATGGCAATTTGCCGAAACTTATAAATTCCAGCAGGAAAATTTGCCAAAGAATCAGTTGGTTTATCAGGAAGTTGATTTAGGTCCCTTTTTGACAAAGGGTACCCAGGGACCTGTGGGTACCGTAAAATTCGATGCAGAAATCAAGTACAAATATACCGATTGGCGGGGAGAAGAACAGGAAACGCAGACTCAAAATACCCAGTACGTTCAGGTTACGGATTTAGGTCTTACTGTCCGCTATGGTTTTAACAAAGCCCTTGTGCTAGTCACAAGTCTGTCTACAGGAAACCCGGTAGAAGGAGCTACGGTAGGCTTTTACGCCAGTAATGAGTATCTTTCACAGGATAAGTTTTTGACAGAGATTCAGACTCCTGTGGTTACAGGTGTTACGGACAAAAATGGTTTAGCAACACTGTACTTGGAGAATGTAGATTTAAAAAACTCTGCCGGAGAAAAAGATTTAAAAAACTCCGTCGGAGAAAAAGAAGTGAAGCTCTCCGCCGGTACCTCTTTTGGTAAGGATGAAATACGCAGCGTGTTCTTTAGTGCAGAAAAAGACGGAGATAAAGCGTGTTTCCAACCTAACTACAATGCTTTATGGGGTTGGGGAGCCACAACAAATCCTTTTGAAGCGGATAACACTAGAGCTGTAACTTATATGTTTACGGATCGGGGACTGTACAAACCCGGAGAAAAAGTTCGCTTGGGAGGTTTGGACAGAAATCTGACTTTAGGAAGCTATGAAAATTATATAGGAAATGCCCGGATTTCTGTTCGGGCAAATCGCTGGGGAGAAGAAGCCTTCTACACTCAGGATGTTACTGTATCACAAAGCGGTAGTTTCAATGCAGAATTTACGCTACCGGAAGATATTAAACCGGGTAGCTATATTGTAGAATACACACGGACAGATTCCGAGGCGGTTGCCGACGGCTATTATCCTCAAAACGTCTCTTTTACCGTGGCATATTTTGAACGGTTGCGTTTTGAATCTTCCGTAACAATCCCCGCTTTAACGTACTACAGCGGAGACAACCTTTCTGCTTCTTTGTCTGCATCCTATTTAGGTGGCGGAAGTCTTGCCGGTTCCAACTGGCGGGGTAACTGGTACAGAGAACCTACCTATTTCCGGGCAGAGGGCAAAGATTACGAAGACATGGCTTTTGGTCCAATTCAGGAATATGATGGCAGAAGTGCATTGAATTCTCTTTCCGGTACTTTGGATGGTAACGGTTCCGCCACCGGCAGTCAGTTGACCGGTGAAGAGAAGGTTAAAGGTAAACCTTATGAGTACATCATGGAAGCTTCTGTCACAGATTCCGGCGGACAATCTATCGCAGCCAGAGAAAGTGTTGTGGTTCATCCTGCATACTATTACTTAGGTTTGTCCGGTATCACAAACATAAAAGGATTTCCTAAAAAGGGTGATAAAATAAGTTTTGATTACGCTTTGGTTACTCCCGACTCTCAAAAACCTGCCGACACCTTGCTTCCTGCAGGAAAAGAGGAGAGAAAAATTTCCTATGAGCTGTTGCGGGAAGACTGGAAACAGGTTCGCCAGATGGGAGTAAACGGCAGGATAAATACTCGGTATGAAAGAGAAATCGTAACGGAAGACAAAGGCTCCGTAGATTTAGCTGTGTCCGGTACAATTACTGTTACACCTCCTAAGGGTGGTGCCTATATTTTGCGGGTTTCAACAACAGATAAAAAAGGTCGGGAAGTTATTACCGAAAGAAGTTTTTACGTCAGCGGTTCTGACTGGAATTATTTCTATTACGGTGATGCTACCCGAATAGAAATGATGTGCGACAAAGAAACTTATGAAGTGGGGGACACAGCACAAATTATCGTTCAAAGTCCTTTACCGGCAGGTACATATGTTATGACCATAGAACGGGAAGGTATTTTTTCCGAAAAATTGCTGACTTTGACGGAACCCACAACAGTTTTGGAAGTACCCATTACCGATCGGTATTTGCCTGTGGCTTATGTAACCCTGTCTTCTTACTCCGTGCGGACAAAAGAACCTGAACACACCTACGATACCCCTGATTTGGATAAACCCAAGGGATATTTCGGGGCAACAGCTCTTCATGTCAGTCCGGAAGTTCGTCGGTTTGACGTAGAAATTGTAACAGATAAAGTTTCTTACCGACCCGGAGATGAAGTAACCGTCACACTGAAAGCTACCAAAGCCGGACAACCTTTAGCCGGTGCAGATTTGACCTTAGTCGCCGTAGACAGAGGTGTATTGGATTTAATTAACTACCACATAGAAGATCCGCTGAATCACTTTTATGACGAAGGACTCTTTTTAAGTGGTGTACAGGGCGGAGATTCCCGTTCTCTGTTGATAGATCCGGTAACTTACGAAGTTAAAGATAATTTCGGCGGAGACAAAATGATGGCTGAAGCTGCCATGAACAGAGCGGCAGGTATGGGAGCGGAAGAAGGACTGACTGTCAGAAGCAATTTTGACGCAACGGCAGTTTTTGCTCCCGGGCTGATTACTGGAAAAGACGGAACGGTAACATACACTTTCACTTTGCCTGATAATCTTACAGAATACCGGGTAACGGCGATTGGTTCTCTTTCTTTCTATTTTGGCTTGGAAGAAGCTCCTCTTGTAGCAAATAATCCTCTCAGTGCCCGGGATGTTTTACCCAGAAAGTTGAGGGTTGACGATGTTTCCGATATCGGTGTTGTTATTTCCAATTTGGACGGTACAGATCACACAGTGAGCGTCTCTATGGAAGTTGTTTCCGGTGTAGAAGCTGCCGGGGAAAAAGCTGTTACCGGCGGAATTATCAAAAAAGACGGAAAAGCTACCGTTAAGGGTGAGACTACAAAATCAGTTACAGTTCCTGCCGGCAGAACGGTTCCCATACTCTTTGATATTGAAGCAGAGGAAAAAGGCTTTGTTTCCGTATCCTTTACAGTCCGATCTGATGTTCTCAACGAAAAAATCATTAAACCCTTGGAAATAGAACAGGTGTATGTGTATGAAACAGTGACCACCGTAGGTGAGGTAACTTCTGAGTCAGAGGATACCGGTTCCGTTCAAGAAACAATTATTTTGCCCTCTGATACGTCAAAGGATTCGGAAAGCGGTTTGACTGTTGTTCTTGATCCCACCCGTTTGGGAACATTGACGGAAGCAGTAAACTACGTTTTCCGTTATCCTTACGGCTGTCTGGAACAACGAGTTTCCGCCATGTTGCCACTGGTATATTTCGGTGATTACATAGACGTTTTTGGCATGGAAAGCGAAGTAACTTCTCCCCAAGAAGTGATAGAAACAGAGTTGCTTAGTTGGGCAGAAGTACAAAATCCCGATGGAGGTTTCCCGTACTGGAGAAGCAGTTCTTACTCTTCCTTGGGAGCCAGTTTAAGATTTGCAGAACTTTTGGCAGAAGTCATGGAAAAGCAATATGCAATTCCTGACGGCATCGATGTGGAAAAACTGAAAAACTACATTGCAACAGAAGCCAAAGACCAGTGGTATAAGGACAATGTGTACGTAAAAACCTATTCCGCTTATGTTTTGTCAAAACTGGGTGAAACCGTTTCCGACAAAGAAATCGACAGCTTAAAAGCCATGAAAGGTGCCGGTTTTGCGGAAAAAGCCATGTGTGGTTTGATGTATCTCAAAAACGATTCCTACTCAAAAGCTCTTGAGGTAGCACAGGAAATCAAAAGTTATACACGACCTACTACCCGAGGTTTGGATATCACCAACCCGGAGCAGGAAGGATATAATTGGTTGTTCTTTAACAACGACTCTCAGAGAAATGCTTTCTTGTTGATGTTCTTTACAGCTTTGAATGACGGCTCCGATATGCCCGGCAGACTGTTGTTTAACCTGTTGCAAAACCAGCGGGCTTCCAACGGGTACTGGCAGAATACGGCAACTACGGGTCGTGTTTTGGAATCCATTGCCATGTACATTGAAGCAAACAATCTGGAAAGTCTTGATTTCTCTGCCTTTGCTGATTTAGACGGAGAGCGGCTTGCCGAAGGAAGCTTCAAAGGTGTGGGAGCAAAGCCGGTAGAAGAATTCTACTCTTTGGAAGACTTACAGGATAAGGGTGTAGAAAAACCGTTGCCCTTAGTTATAGAAAAAACAGGAGAAGGAGACCTTTTCTACACTGTTTCTTTGAAATACGATATTCCTGTGGAGGAACAGGTTGCCCGGGATGAAGGATTAAGTCTTTCCGTAGAATATATCAATGTAGCTACGGGAGATATTGTGGATGTACGTCAGCTCAAGGCAGATACAGTATACAAAGCAAAGGTTACTCTTTCTTCTACCCGAGACAGAACCTTTGTTGCTATGCGTGTCCCCATTCCTGCCGGTGCAGAGATCCTTGATGCAACCTTCGGTACAACACCTCAGTTGCTGGGGTCTGCCTCTCAGAGTGGTGGAACTACACCGACTCCGTATAACAATTGGTTTAAGCCTGGCTTGGGTTATAGCTACGGCTTGTCTTCCCGAGTGATATACGACAGTGAAGTCC
The DNA here is from genome assembly GCA_018883625.1 of Candidatus Treponema excrementipullorum. Taxonomy (GTDB): domain Bacteria; phylum Spirochaetota; class Spirochaetia; order Treponematales; family Treponemataceae; genus Treponema_F; species Treponema_F excrementipullorum. The sequence continues at coordinate 4,776 of JAHLFV010000019.1, read as the reverse complement.
AATACTTCTGGGATATGTTCCCTAAGGGCTTCCAACAGGTTGAATTTATGTTCAGACCGGTGAGAAACGGTGAATTTATTTTACCCTCTGCCACAGCTGAATGTATGTATGAACCTGAAATTTTCGGAAGAACACAGGGCTACAAAGTAACTATTTCTCAGTAAGATGAAATCTAAAAGATAGAAAAAGGGGTGTCCCGGAAGTTTTAACTGCTTCATAAAGGACACCCCTTACGTGTTGACGGGTAAAATTCTATGAGCAGGACAACCCGTTCAAATATTGCGGGGAGCAATAAGTAAGTAGAGCAATATTTGATTTTGTGGAGGCATCTGTGGGTAAAGTTTTCTTGGGATATTTGTCCTTCGAAAAGACAGGCGTTTCCGGTGGATACGGGTAAGTTCCCTCGGTTGTGCTACGGAATGACAAGTAGGGGTGGGGATAGCGTAAATCTTCCTTCCTGTTGTACTTTCAACAAAATAAGTCATTATGTGTTCCCGTTCGGGTAAGATACAGGAACAGTTCGTTTCCATCGATTTCGTAAATTAAAAGCCAATCCGGTGTTATGTGACACTCACGACACCCTTTGTAATTCCCTATCAGTCTGTGGTCTTTATATTTTGCCGGAAGCTCCTGACCTGTGGCTAAAATATCAATTACAACTTCTAGCAGAGCTATATTGTAACCGCGTTTTATAGCAGTTTTCAAATCTTTTTTGAACTTTCCGGTTTGGACAATTCGATACTTATTCATTATCCAAATCCCTCAGCAGTTCTGCAAAGGAACCATAACTTTTTCTGTTGGGGTCTGATTTTAAATGCTGTACTTCTTCAATCGCCGCGATGGTATCTGCGTTTGGTGTTTCATAGCGGATAACACTCATCATATACTTGATAATATTGCTTTTGACATTTTCACCGTTACCTGAAACAATACTTTTATAGGCATTGTATACATCTCTATCCATTGTAAAGGAACAGGTCACTGTATTTGATTTGTTCACGATGATTCCTCCCAAGATTACTTAGTTTACTTAGTTAGTAATACTAGGATACGTGTAATTTTTTGTTTTGTCAAATTCACTTGTTCGTTTCTGCCTGTCTGTGGATTTTATCGTATTGACTAAGTCGTTAATCATCGAGGGGCGTATTAACGAGCAGAAGGATGATACGTACTGACAAGTAAAAGATAGGGATACAACAGTGTGATAATATTACAGGGTGGAATGTTTTTTTTGCAGAAACGTATTCTGCAGAGGCCAATGGCCCTGCAGAATATGATTTAGAACCGAGTATGACCTAGTTAGACTTTGCTGTCTACAACATCTTCAGGGGCGAACCAGTCGTTTCCATTGTCAGATTCATGCTCATCATATTGTGACTGTGTCAGTTTCAGCACGAGCCAGCCCTTACCATTTTTTTGCCCGTAGCATTCCAAAATTCTTAACTTTGTGTTGTGTGACACATCCAGTTCAGTGAGCTGATTTTCATAGCAATACAATCTCACCAATTCACTACATGTATCTATGTCTAAATTTGTAAGTTGATTGTTTTGGCATTTTACAACCATCAGTTTAGAACATCCAGCTAAAGTCAGTGTACTAAGCTGATTGTTTTGACATTCCACGCCGAGCAAGTTTTGATGGTTAGACAGGTCTAGTTGTTCAATCTCATTATCGCTACAAGTCAGGCTCGTTAGATTAGCACAATTAGCCACATCTAACGCTGTAAGTTGATTATTACTACAATCTAAAGTTCCCAAATTTGTACATCGAGATATGTTCAATGTATTAAGCTTATTATTCTGACATTGCAGGCTGCTTAGATTTGGCAGATCGAGGCTTGTAAGTTGATTGTTCTGGCATCGAAGATCTAAATATCCTGAGCATCCCTCCACCGTCAATTTTGTAAGCTGATTATCATAGCAATGGACTTTATGTAAATTTGTACACTCAGGGATTTTTAGTGTCGCTGTTAGACACAGTGGTCATTCTAGCTAGGTTTAAAGCCGAGACTAGACGTGTTGCTCAGTAATACTAGCTAGGTTTAAAGCCAAGACTAGACGTGCATTTTCGGTGTACCTCGAAAGAACATGGCATTTTCGGTGGTGGCCGGTTTCTGGCGTGTCGTTAAGACTATTTTTTTCTTTTACAAAAATATTCCATTTGACATGTATAAAAACAGTGGTATAATATCTAGTCGAAACGTTGTATGATCGTCGTAAGTACGGCGGTGTATTTCACAACAGATATATACGGAGGAAGTATGAGAAAAAACATTTTCGTTAAAAGTGTTTTGCTTTTGGCAGTTGCCCTGACAATGGTGTTTGTTGGTTGTGCCACTGTTAATCCTTATGAAGAACCCGTGGCTTACGAAGCCGGAAAAGAATACTCTTTGGTGGTTCTTCATACCAACGACCATCACGGTACTGTTTTGGCTAAAGACGGTGTAGCCGGTTTGGCAGAACGGGCAACTTTTGTAAAAGGTGTTCGTGCAGAAAACGAAAACGTCCTTGTTTTGGATGCCGGAGATATCAATACCGGTTCCGCATTGTCCAATATGTTCAAAGCAGAGCCGGATATCAAAGCATATAACATGATTGGTTATGATGCAGTAACTTTCGGTAATCATGAATTTGACGGAGACTTATCTGTTCTCAAAAATCAGATGAAAATGTCTGATTTCCAGTGGATTTCCGCAAACATCGTAACAGGTAACGGAAAACCTTTGGCAGCTCCCTATTATATCAAAGATTTTGACGGTTTCAGAGTCGGTGTTATCGGTTTGACAACTCTCCGTACAGAAGTTATCGCTTCTCCCGATGCCAGTTTAACTTTCTTGGACGAAGTTGAAACAGCACAGAAATATGTTGATATGCTTCGCAATGACTTCAACGTTAACGTAGTAATCGTATTGGGCCACCTTGGTTCAGTAGAAGAAGCTGAAGGTCAGAATACTTCTTTGGCAGTTGCCGAAAACGTAGAAGGTATTGACCTGATTATTGACGGTCACTCTCACACAAAAATGGATGCTCCTCTTGTAGTTAACGGTACACCTATTGTATCTGCCAACGAATGGGGAAAAATCATGGGTGAAGGCACATTGACTATTGTTGACGGCGCTGTAACCGGTTTTGACTGGACTCCCGTAGAAATCACCACAGAAAAATATGCTCCCGATGTAGAAATTGAAGCTTTGTTGGCTCCCTACGTAGAAAAAGCCAACGAAACATTAAAAGATGTTGTTATGGTAACAGGAGCCGAATTCGAATTCGGTGACCGCTTGAGCCGCTACAAGGAAATTGCTTTGGGTGACTTGACTTCCGACGCACAGGTTTGGTACGTAAGACAGAACGGCTTGCAGGCTGATTTTGCTCTCACCAACGGCGGTAACATAAGAGCTCCTCTGCCGGCAGGTGATGTTACAAGAGAAAACATTATGACTGTTTTGCCCTTTGAAAACTACCTCTACGTTGTAACTCTTTCCGGTGCGGATGTCATCGAACTCTTTAACTTCATCGGTTCAATTCCTCAGGGTGCCGGTGCCTTTGCTCAAGTTTCAAAAGAAGCCAGATACACAATTACATACGGTGCTGACGGTACAGGAACAATTTCTGACGTAACAATCAACGGTGAACCCATCGATCCTAACCGGACATACAAAATCGTAACAAACGACTACTTGGCAGGTGGCGGTGACGGCTACGAAGTACTGACTCGCAGTACAGATACTTTCAACACTTCCAGACTGTTGAGCGATGTAGTTATCGATTACGTTCAGACATTGCCTCAGCCTGTTATGCCGGAAGTTGACGGACGCATTACCATTGTTGGTGGCGTTTCTAAATGAGAATTCGAATAATCGAGATGCCCCTGGATTTCGGGGGCAATCGCCACGGCTCCGACATGGGGCCGTCGGCTATTCGTCTTGCAGGGTTGAAAGAGCGTTTATCCACCCTTCAACATGAGGCCATAAATGCTTTTTCTCCCATTGCGGTTCACCCACAGGAGTACTACGAGTCTCCCGGAAGAACCGATGCCAAGTATTTAAAACAGATAACCGAAGCCTGTGAAATTTTAGCCGGTAAAACCGAAGAAGCCATGTTAGCCGGAGAGTTTCCTCTTGTGTTGGGTGGTGACCATTCCATTGCCTTGGGAACCATTGCCGGTGTTTCTGCCGCCTGTAAGAAAAAGAATTTACGGGTGGGGGTTTTGTATGTAGATGCCCACGGGGATTTTAATACAAACGAAAGTTCTCCTTCCGGCAACATTCACGGAATGTGTATGGCAGCGTCCTGCGGTTTGGGGCTTCCCGAGCTGACAGGTTTGTATTCTTCCGATATTAAAATCGACCCCAAAAATGTCTGTTATGTGGGATTACGATCCATCGATAGGGAAGAAAAAAAACTTATGAAAGATGCCGGAGTAACGGCTTATTCCATGAGCGATATAGATAGACAGGGATTTGCCTCGGTTTTAAAAAAGATTTCCGTATTTTTTAAATCCCGGGTAGATGTGATTCATGTCAGTTTTGACATGGATGTTATCGATCCTATGTATGCTCCCGGTGTAGGAATTCCGTTACCCGGAGGATTAAATTACCGGGAAGCTTTGTTGTTAATGGAAGAAATGGCAGGGACGGGAATGGTGTGTTCTGCAGAATTTGTAGAGGTAAATCCGGTTCTTGATGTAAGAAGCCAAACCGCTTTGATGGCGGTTGAGCTGATTGCACGGCTTTTGGGAGATACGATCTACTGATGTCAAGGACAGTATGCCTATTC